>CANGSG010000092.1 GCA_947456435.1 Hyphomicrobiales bacterium | reverse complement strand
TCATCAAAGGCTTTCCAGAACGCGTTTCTCAACATCTCGCGTTCAAGCAAGATTTCATGCTCGGCCTCATAAAGCTCAATCAAGCGTGCATGCTGAAGATGGGAAACGAAGCGTTTCGTGGCAGCGGTGTCCGTAATGCGATCATGTGGCCCAGCTAAAAACAGCATCGGCGTTGAAATGGCTTTCGCCGTTTCGGGTCGCTGCAGTCGTTTCATCGCATCAAAGCTTGTGTTGACCCATCCAATCGTGGGGCTCGCAATCGCAAGATCAGGCGCATATCCGATTACGGTTCTCGAGATGCTAAAGCGCAAAGGATCAGGTGTAAGGGGATTATTTTCAAACGGCATAAAGGGATCATCCGTTCCGCCTGGTACATAGGCTTTAGAAAAGCCCAATATCGTAAAGAAGCGCGCCATCATATGCGCGATGCGCGGATAGCGCACCATAGAAAGTCCAATCATCGGTGCTGACAAAACACCGCGCTCGATCTTGATCATATCTTGTCTCAAAGCGTTCAAAAGAATCGCACCGCCCATGGAATGCGCGAGGACTGAGCAGTTCATTGATGACGACCATTCAGCTCCAACAGATATGATGGCTTTGAGATCACGAGTATAATCGTCGAACGCATCGACATGGCCTTTTCTAAAATCAGGAAGAAGCCGTGATGAGCCACCCTGCCCGCGCCAATCAAAAGCCAAAACATCAAAGCCGCGTGCTAGTAAAAGCGAGATCGTTTCGCCATAACGCTCGATGAATTCGGTGCGCCCTTGCAAAACGAGCACAAGCGCATCTCGGCGCGGCTCGACTGCTCGCCACCGCGCATAACGGAGCGCCACACCATCTTCCGTTTGCGCGATCCCGACATCCGCGCCGGCGGGCACAGGAAAAGGACCAGCGGCGACGAGATCGGCGCGGGGCTCCTGCGGTAGACGCTTCGTTTGAATCATCAGCGACACCCCTTGAAGCCCGTCATAGGGCTTCCTAACTCTTGTTCTGGGCGGACCCTTGAAAGGTCGCCCCTAACCCGGTTCGGCCCTTTTCGGCGAACCACTTTGTTCATGTCGCTTCTATTGGAGGATATGCGATGCGTCACTTTGATCTTTCCCCCCTTTATCGGTCAACCATTGGCTTTGACCGTATTTTCCAGCTCCTTGATCAGGCCACCGCGCCCGAAGCCACGAGCTATCCGCCCTATAATATCGAGCGCACCGACGAAAATGCCTATCGCATCACGCTTGCTGTTGCCGGTTTTGCGGAAGCGGATCTTGCGATTGAGGTAAAAGAGGCCACGCTCACCATCACCGGTGAAAAGAAAGCCGATGCGGAACCCGCTCGCCGTGAGGTCTTGCATCAAGGCATTGCTGCGCGCGCCTTTGTACGCCGCTTCCAACTTGCCGATTATGTGCATGTTAACGGCGCGGCCCTCGAAAATGGATTACTCCATATCGATCTCGTCCGCGAAGTGCCGGAAGCAAAGAAGCCGCGCCTGATCCCGATCGCTGCTAATTCATCAGCGAAAACGATTGAAGCGACTGCGGCTTAATCTTTCAAATCAAAAAAGTGCGGGCAGCCTCAAGCTGCCCGTGCTGTTTTTAAGACTGTTTCAATCTCATCCGCTTTCGTTGCAAAACTTGTGACAAAGCGGAGGAAACTTTCATTGTCTTTCACCTGCTCACCGCTCGGCATGCTGATGCTGTGTGTATACCAGGGTGCTGCAAATATTTTTGCCTTTGAAAGCGCGTCTGCCATGCGCTTCGGCATAATTGCAAAAACCTCATTCGCCTCGGACTTCCAAGGCATCCGAACGCCTGCAATATTTGCGAAACCTTCAGAGAGATGTTTGGCCATCGCATTGGCATGACGCGCATTGGCGAGCCAGAGATCCTTCTCAAGATAAGCGAGCATTTGCGCACCGAATAAACGGCCCTTTGACAGCGTGTGCCCCGAGCGCTTCCGACGAAACTCGAAATGAGCGGCTTTGGCGGGATCGAAAAAAATCACGGCCTCACAGGCAAGACATCCATTCTTGGTCGCACCGAAAGACAGAACATCAACGCCCGCTTTCCATGTGAGTTCAGCCGGTGTGCACCCGATGGAGATCAGCGCGTTAGCAAAGCGCGCACCATCCATATGCACACCGATATCATAGCGACGCGCAACAGCGGCGACCGCTTTAATCTCATCCAGTGAATAAAGCGTGCCGCATTCTGTTACTTGCGACAAAGACACAAGTGACGGTTGCACGGCTTTCACAACACCGCGCGGGAATCTTTTGATTGTGTGCTCAAGATCATCAGCGGAGAATTTTCCAGCAAAGCCGCGAATACCGACGAGCTTTGCACCTGCCGTAAACATTTCCGGCGCGCCGCATTCATCATCGGCAATATGACTTTCCTCATGGCAGAACACAGCGCCCCAAGGCGGGGTGAAAGCCGCGAGTGCAAGGGAATTGGCCGCGGTGCCGGTGGCAACCAGAAACATTTTCACGTCGCGTTCAAAAATTTGACTGAGCCGCGCCTCGGCCTCGCGCGAGAACCGATCCGCCCCGTAAGAGGCTTCCGGCGCCATATTCGCCGCCGCAATCGCATCCAAAATCTCACGCGACGCACCCACCACATTGTCACTGGCAAGATTGATCATCTGGGCCTCCTTGCGGCTCGATCTGCACTAAGCGGTTAAACGCTTTCGGGCATGTCGTCGCATACGAAAAATAGAGCGCCCCACCTCTTGTATCGTTCGGAAAAAAATGCAAATGTCAGTCGAGATAGGACAGTATTACTGTCCCATTTTGTCCGTGAAGTTTTGGTTCGGTTTTTTCCGGCCAGTCTGGAATGTTCATGCGCCTGAATGACTTTAATGGTTCATCGTTGACGCAAACGCGAACCAGCCTTGGCGAGAAGAAACCGGTTGCCCGCGAGAAGCGGGTCTAGGGCGTTCGACGGCATAGTCCCGAGGCGCCCGATAAGGAACGGGTGCAAATCGGGGCGCAACCCTCCTCCTGATACACGCTAAAAAGCCCCGAAACAGTCAAAACGGTCCCTCGAAGGTCCGTTTTTCGGTAATTTTGGCTCAGGAGACGCCGATGGCACGCGTGGAACAAGACCGGACCGACATCCTCACCGGATCGCTCGACTCCAAAACGCTCCTCGTTCGCGACCCCGGCCTGCCGGCCGCGCAAGGGCTCTACGACCCGTCGCTCGAAAAAGACTCCTGCGGCGTAGGCTTTGTTGCCGATATGAAGCGCGGCAAGTCCCATGACGTTGTTGAGATGGGTTTGCAGATCCTCCTCAATCTCGACCATCGTGGCGCGGTGGGCGCCGACCCGAAGGCCGGCGACGGCTGCGGCATGTTGGTGCAGATCCCGCATAAGTTCTTGAGCGAAGAATGCCAGAAGCTCGGCTTCACCCTGCCCGAACCCGGCCATTACGCCGCCGGCCATGTGTTTCTGCCGCGCGATCCGGAAGGGCGGAAGCTCTGCGAAACGATCATTGAAAAGGTGGTTGCGGAAGAAGGACAGACTTTCCTTGGCTGGCGCGACGTGCCTGTGTTCACAGCCTGCCTCGGCGAAAGCGTAAAGCCGACCGAGCCCGTCCATCGTCAAATTTTCATCGCCCGCAATAAGGCCATCACGGATGTCGATACATTCGAACGTCGCCTGTTCTTGCTGCGTAAGGTGATATCAAACACGATCTATAATCTCAACAATCCAGCGACAGCGGGCTTTTATCCCGTATCGCTCTCCGCGCGCACGCTTGTGTATAAGGGCATGTTGCTCGCCACACAGCTTGGCGATTATTTCCCCGATCTCAAGGACAAGCGCCTAGAATCAGCCGTTGCTCTTGTTCATCAACGCTTTTCAACCAACACATTCCCGACATGGTCGCTCGCGCACCCCTATCGCATGGTTGCGCATAATGGCGAGATCAACACGTTGCGCGGCAATGTGAACTGGATGGCTGCACGTCAGGCTTCTGTCGCCTCACCGCTCTTCGGCGAAGAAATCTCAAAGCTCTGGCCGATTTCCTATGAAGGACAATCAGACACAGCCTGCTTCGACAATGCGCTCGAATTTCTCGTGCAAGGCGGCTACTCACTCGCCCATTCTGTGATGATGCTGATTCCGGAAGCGTGGGCCGGTAATCCTTTGATGGATGAACGACGTCGCGCTTTCTATGAATATCATGCCGCCTTGATGGAACCATGGGACGGTCCGGCAGCGATTGCCTTCACTGACGGTCGCCAGATTGGTGCTACGCTCGATCGCAACGGTTTGCGGCCCGCGCGCTATTACGTCACCGATGACGGCCTCGTTGTCATGGCCTCCGAAATGGGCGTGTTACCAGTTCCGGAAGAAAAGATTGTTACAAAGTGGCGTCTGCAACCAGGCAAGATGTTGCTTGTTGATCTTGAAGAAGGTCGCATCGTTTCGGATGAGGAAATCAAAGAGTCACTCTCCAAAGCACACCCCTATACAGAGTGGGTTGAAGCAACACAGATCGTTTTGGAAGATTTGCGTCCGGTTGAACCACGCGCTGCGCGTACCGATGTCTCGCTGCTCGATCGTCAACAAGCCTTTGGCTATACGCAGGAAGACTTGAAGATTCTTCTTGAGCCCATGGGCGCGAAGGGTGAAGAAGCCACCGGCTCGATGGGCACGGACACGCCGATCTCGGCAATGTCCGACAAGTCGAAGCTGCTTTACACTTATTTCAAACAGAATTTTGCACAGGTCACGAATCCACCGATTGATCCGATCCGCGAAGAGCTTGTGATGTCGCTCGTGTCCTTCATCGGACCGCGCCCAAATATCTTTGATCGCGAGGGCAATTCACGCCGCAAGCGTCTTGAAGTGCGTCAACCGATTTTGACCAATGGCGATCTCGAAAAGATTCGTTGCATTGGCCATTTCGAAGATTCATTCGACACAAAGACGCTCGATATCACTTATCCTGTCGAACAGGGTGAAGCGGGTATGCATGATGCTCTCGAGCGTCTATGCGAGCGCGCGGAAGCGGCGGTGAAGGGCCGATACAACATTATTGTTCTCTCCGACCGTATGATCGGACCGGATCGGATTCCGCTGCCGGCGCTTCTCGCGACCGCAGCGGTTCATCACCATTTGATCCGCAAGGGTCTGCGTACATCAGTCGGTCTCGTTGTTGAAACCGGTGAAGCACGCGAAATTCATCACTTTGCTTGTCTTGCGGGTTATGGCGCTGAGGCGATTAACCCTTATCTCGCTTTTGAAACCTTGCATGCGCTTGCGAAAGATACGGGCCTCAAGCTCTCGCCCTACGAGATTGAAAAGCACTATATCAAATCAATCGGCAAAGGCATTTTGAAGGTCATGTCCAAGATGGGCATCTCGACCTATCAATCCTATTGCGGCGCGCAGATTTTCGATGCGATCGGCCTCTCCGATGAGTTCATCGCAAAATATTTCGCGGGCACCCATTCACGAATTGGCGGCGTGGGTTTAAGCGAAATTTCCCGCGAAACCGTCACACGTCATGCGGATGCGTTCGGTATGAACCCTGTGTTGCGCAACGCACTGGATGTGGGTGGTGAATATGCCTATCGCTTACGCGGCGAAGCACATGCCTGGTCACCGCAATCGGTTGCGCTCTTGCAGCACGCTGTTCGCGGCAATGCGCAAGATAAATATCGCGACTATGCGAAGCTCTTGAACGATCAAAGCGAGCATCTTCTTACAATCCGTGGTCTTTTCCGCATCAAGTCAGCGGAAGAAGATGGCCGTAAGCCTGTTTCTTTGGAAGAAGTTGAGTCCGCAAAGGACATCGTCAAGCGCTTTGCGACGGGCGCCATGTCATTCGGCTCTATATCGCGTGAAGCACACACAACGCTCGCCGTGGCGATGAACCGCATTGGTGGCAAGTCGAATACAGGCGAAGGTGGCGAAGAGTCAGATCGTTTCAAGCCGCTCCCTAATGGCGACTCGATGCGTTCAGCGATCAAGCAAGTCGCGTCCGGCCGCTTCGGTGTGACGACAGAATATCTCGTCAATTCCGACATGATTCAAATCAAGATGGCGCAAGGCGCAAAGCCGGGCGAAGGCGGGCAATTGCCAGGCCATAAGGTCGACTCGACGATTGCGAAGGTGCGTCACTCGACTCCGGGCGTGGGCTTGATCTCGCCGCCTCCGCATCACGACATCTATTCCATCGAAGATTTGGCGCAGCTGATTTATGATCTGAAGAACGTTAATCCGGTTGCGAATGTCTCAGTGAAACTCGTGTCTGAAATCGGCGTCGGCACGGTGGCTGCCGGCGTTTCGAAGGCACGCGCGGATCATGTGACGATCTCGGGCTTTGAAGGCGGCACGGGTGCGTCACCGCTCACTTCCATCAAACATGCCGGTAGCCCTTGGGAAATCGGCCTTGCTGAAACGCATCAGACGCTTGTGCTCAACAATTTGCGCTCGCGTATTGCGGTGCAGGTGGATGGCGGTATCCGCACAGGGCGCGACGTCGTTGTCGGCGCGTTGCTCGGTGCCGACGAATTCGGTTTCGCTACCGCACCCCTGATTGCGGCAGGTTGCATCATGATGCGCAAGTGCCATTTGAACACTTGCCCGGTTGGCGTCGCGACACAGGATCCGGTGCTGCGTAAGCGTTTCGTCGGTCAACCCGAACATGTCATCAATTTCTTCTTCTTTGTTGCGGAAGAAGTGCGTGAAATCATGGCCGCCCTTGGCTATCGCAAATTTGATGAAATGGTCGGCCAGATGCAGATGCTTGATCGCGATCGTGCGATCAATCATTGGAAGGCGAATGGCCTCGATTTCTCAAAACTCTTCTCAAAGCCGCATGCGGCAAAGGTTGAAGACATCCGTCATTCGGCCGCGCAGGATCATCACCTTGAGTCAGTTCTCGATCGGACTTTGATTGAGAAGTCGAAAGAGGCACTCGAGTCGAAGAAGAAGGTTTCAATTGAAGCCACAATCAAGAGTCTCAATCGCACGACCGGCGCAATGCTCTCAGGCGAAGTCGCGAAGCGCTATGGCCATAAGGGTCTCGCCGATGACACGATCCATGTGAAGCTTCAAGGCACAGCGGGTCAAAGCTTCGGCGCATGGGTTGCGCGCGGGATCACGCTCGAACTCGAAGGCGAAGCGAATGACTATGTCGGCAAGGGATTGTCCGGCGGTCGTCTCATAGTTTACCCGTCGAAACAGGCCAAGAAGATTGTGCCGGAAGAATCGAT
>CANGSG010000091.1 GCA_947456435.1 Hyphomicrobiales bacterium | reverse complement strand
GTGTGCCCGACATCGCCGCCGCGAATATTGAAAATCCAAGCGACCGCATGCGCGTCGGTAATCACAACCGCATCGGATTTCATCTCGGCAAGTTTGGATTGTATGCGTTTGATTTTCTGCTGCGCATCTTCACCGGCATGAGCGGCCTTATGCAATGTTACAGGTGCGAGCGGCACGGCGGGACGATCTGTCCAAACGCTATCGATTGGATTTGTGTCGACAGCGATCAAAGTCGCGCCCACTGATGTGCAGGCTTCTGCGAGTCGTTTCGCACCATCCTGCGTATGAAGCCAGGGATCGAAGCCGATTTTCATGCCGGCTTTCAGCGTTTTCTTGATCCATTGTTCCGGCGGATTGTCGATGAGATGTTCGGGCGTAAAGATTGACACATCAACCTGTTCACGCACCTGCACCGTATAACGACCGTCAACAAAAATGGCGGCTTGATCGGCCAGCACGATGGCCGTGCCCCAAGAGCCGGCAAAGCCTGTGAGCCACATCAAGCGCTCTGACGAGGGTGGTACATATTCATTTTGGTGTTCATCCGTGCGCGGCACCACGAAGCCGTCGAGGCCGCGCTTTTTCAATTCTTCACGCAGTGCTTTGAGATGCGGTGCGCCTTGTGACGGCGTTGTTTTTTGTTCGAAGCTTTGAAAAATGGCGCCAGTCATCGCATGATCCTTAGAAAATGAAATACAGTTAAAGACGGGTAAGCGGATGGCCCGCGACACGATGCAAGAGCAAAGCGGCCCAGCCTTCAAGATCGATCCGTTTTTGGAGATGCCAGCCTTGTTGGCCATAGGCGCTGACAACGCCCGCCACATCATGCGCGAGCAATCCCGAAAGCACGATATCCGCATCCGGTGAAGCGATCTTCGCAATGGAGGGCGCGAGCCTGATCAATGGCCGCGCGAGAATATTTGCAAAGACGAGATCGTAATGATGGTGCATCATGAGCGACGGATGCGAGACGCCCTTCGCCACAACGGGGCGAACATAGGCGCTGGCGCGATTAAGACGCGCGTTGGAGAGCGCGGCGTCTACTGCCACCGGATCTATATCACCGGAAGCGACTGGTGCGCGCAATGCGCGGGCGGCGGCGATAGCGAGTACGCCTGTGCCTGTGCCGATATCGATCACATGGCGTGGCCGACGTCGTTTCAAAATATAATCGAGCATCAAGAGGCACCCGCGTGTCGTGCCATGATGGCCCGTGCCGAAGGCGAGCGCCGCTTCAATTTCAATGCCGATGGCGTTTTGGGCAATGCGGTTCCGGTCATGCGCGCCATGCACGCGGAACCGTCCGGCATCGACAATGGAGAGACCGTCGAGTGAGGCTTTCACCCAGTCCTTTTCAGCAAGCGTTTCGAAGATCAAATCCTTGGCGGCCTCATCGCTCACGGTCTCGCTGATGAGCGTGCGCATCGCCTCTTCGTCGGGCGCGTCAGCAAAATAGACTTCCGTCTCCCAACGGGCTTCCGCTTCATTCTCGAAAGCGGCTGCGGCTGTTTCATTGGGGTCGAATGTTTCCATGACAATATCGGCGACGGCGCGCGCGGTGCGCTCGTCTGAATTCAGCCGCATCACATGGGTCGGGTTTTTGGGGGTCAGACCTTCAAGCATGATGTCCTCGTCTAGCATTCGACGCGGAACGGGGAAAGGGTGACCCCTTGCAGCTTTTCCCGAACCGGCCAGAATAGTGTTGAGAGAAGGCGATAAGGGTTAGCGCGATGGATCATTCGACGCCTCACGACACGGACGCCGCTTCGTTGCTTTGGCGCGCCTGGCAAGCCAGCACGCGGATGGGCGCTTTGCCGGAGGCGCTGTGCCCGCATGATCGCGCTACGGGCTATCGGATTGGCGCGGCGCTCGCGGCACTTTCCGGTCAAGAGGTCGTCGGCTGGAAGATCGCCGCTACAAGCGAAGCGGGCCAAGCCCATATCAATGTGGATGGGCCTTTGGGTGGGCGCCTTTTGTCCGGACGTATAATTGCGCCGGATCAATCGGTGACGCTGGGCGACAACATTATGAAGGTCGCCGAAGTCGAATTTGCGTTTCGCTTTGCGCAGGCTCTGCCGCCGCGGGGATCGGATTATACTTATGATGAAGTGATGAGTGCTGTACAAAGCCTGCATCCGTCCATCGAGATTCCGGACTCGCGTTATCAGGATTTTACCGTTGTCGGCGCACCGAGCCTGATCGCCGATACGGCTTGCGCGTGTTGGTTGATGATCGGTAAGGCCTTCGATGGCTCATGGCGCCACCTTGATCTTGCTGAACACGAAGTCCGCGCTTGGAAGAACAATCAGATTGTTGCCACAGGCGCAGGGAAGGCCGCTTTAGGCGATCCGCGCATCGCCCTTCATTGGCTTGTCAATGAAGTGGCGCACTATGCCGAAGGTATCAAAGCGGGTGATGTCGTCACTACCGGCACCTGCGTTGTGCCCGTGCCGATTGATGCCGGTGATCATGTGCTTGCAGATTACGGACCTTTAGGGCGGATGAGTATAGCAATCCGATAAGGCAGTATATCAGTGTCCGCCGCCACGAGGGGCGCCGCCGGCGCGTTTGATCGCTGGTAAAACAACGAGCATAAAAAGAAAGACAAAGGTCAAGGCAAGAAAGACATCGCCGAGCGCGAGTACAAGCGCTTCGCGCCGCGCAAGAAACGATAATTGTTTTGTTGCAGCCATAGAGGCACTATCGCCTAATGATGAAAATCCCTGCGTGATATTGTTCAATGCCTCATCGGCGGCTTGCCGACCCCAAAGAATATTCTCACGCAGATGCTGTAAGTGAACATCCCAGCGATTATTCAAAAGCGTGTTGATGAGCGCGAGACCGACAGCACCGCCAAGATTACGCGTGAGATTGAAAAGGCCTGATGCGTTTTTAAGCCGCTCCGGCGGCAATGTTCCGAGCGCGACATTGTTGATCGGGACCATGCAGAACATCAACGACACGCCACGGAATATCTGAGGCCAGATCAATTCATGAAAGCCCCAGTCTTTTGTCAGCGTTGAGGCGAGAAACGTACCAATGGCAAAGCCGAAAATGCCGATGGCGAGCATGATGCGCGGATCGACCTTTGCCGAGAGGCGCCCCGCAAAAGGAGCCGTAAAAAACATCGCCACACCGGTGAGAAACATCGTCTCGCCGATTTCAAGCGATGTATATCCGCGCACACGCGCGAGAAACACGGGATAGAGATAGGTTAATCCATAAAGCCCGATTCCGATGGTGAAGGACGCTAAACAACCGGATGTAAAATTGCGGTTCGAAAAGGCTTTGAGATCAACAATAGGGGTTGCGGCCGTAAAGGCGCGATAAAAAAAGATAATGCCGCCGACCGTGCTCAAGATCGCACACCATACGATACGCTCGTCTTGAAACCACTCCTTGGCAGTTCCTTCTTCAAGCACATATTCAAGACCGCCGAGGAGGGCAGCCATGCCTGCGAGTCCCCACCAGTCGAATGTTTTAAAGAGGCTCCAATTCGGCTTGTCAAAATCGATCAGAAACCATGCGGCCAATGTGACGCCGATGCCAGGAATAACATTGACGAGAAATAGCCAATGCCAAGAAAAGAGATCGGTGAGATAGCCGCCGGCTGTGGGGCCGATGGTCGGCGCTAATGTCGCGACAAGCCCAATGATGGGCGACACAATTGATTGTTTCTCGCGCGGAAAAATTGTGAAGGCTGCGGAAAAGACGGAGGGAATCATACCGCCGCCAATAAAGCCTTGGAGCGCGCGCCAGATAATCATCTCCTCAATGGATGAGGCTTGCGCGCACATCACGCTCATCAAAGTGAAGCCTGCCGCAGAGGCTGCAAAGAGATAGCGCGTGGAGACCATGCGTCCCAGAAAACCCGAAAGCGGAATCATCACCACTTCGGCAATCAGATAGGCCGTTTGCACCCATGAAATTTCTTCGGCACTTGCCGAAAGGCCTGCTTGAATTTCAGCCAAAGAGGCCGAGACGATTTGAATATCCAAAATCGCCATAAACATGCCGAACACCATGCCTGTGAAGGCAATCACGCGCCGCGCGGTCAAAACCGGTTGCGGCGGCCATCCTTGTGCCTGAGCGGGCGCGTTCATGGTTTTGTCGGATCAATCTCGACGGTGATGGACATGCCGGGACGCAAAATTTGTTCGCGCTTGATGTCATCAGACAAAGCAATGCGTACAGGAATGCGCTGAACCACTTTGGTGAAATTGCCGGTCGCATTCTCAGGCGGCAGCAGCGAGAATTGCGCCCCAGTTGCCGGAGAGAGGCTTTCAATGCGACCTTCAAACACGCGACCGGGGAATGCATCGGCGCGTATTTCTGCACGCATGCCGATTTTCAACGGCGCGATTTGCGTTTCTTTCAAATTTGCATCGACATAGGCGCTTTCAAGGGGAACGAGAGCAAGCAACCGCATGCCCGGTTGAATGAATTGCCCCAATTGCATGGCTTTGTTACCGATGACGCCGTCAAACGGCGCGCGGATTTCCGTGAAAGAGAGATCTCGTGACGTGCGCGCAAGCGCCGTTTCAAGTTCGCTCTTGCTGCTGACGATTTCTGATTTCTGCGCTTTCAAAACATCAAGGCCGGCTTCTGCGGCTGACAGCCCTGCACGTGCGCTTTGAAGAGCGGCTTGTGTGCGGTCGCGATCGGCACGGGCTTGATCCAGTTTCGCGCGGCTATTGAAATCAGCAGCAGCGAGAGTTTGCGCGCGATCAAAATCACCTTGCGCGCGTTGTGCATCAGCTTCCGCTGCGGCGATTTGCGCGCGGGCTTGGATGATCGTCGCCGCCTGTTGCAAGGACTGGCTATCAAGACGCGATAAGCCCGCATTCTGCGTTTCTATTTTTCGTGCCGCACTCTCAACAGCGAGGCGATAATCGCCGTCGTCAATTTTCGCGAGAAGATCGCCCGCTTTGACGGCCTGATTGTTGACGACGTTTACGCTGACGACATGTCCAGATACTCGCGCCGAGATTGTTGAGACAGCAGCGCCGACATAGGCGTCATCGGTTGAGATGATGTAGCGCCCATGCGTCCAATAATTAAAAAACCAAATACCGACACTGACCAAAACGACGATGATAACGGCCGGCAAAATGATTGCGCGCGGCGAGCGGCGTTTCGGCAAGGGTGAGGGCGCGCCTTCGGTCGTGCCGGGTTGGGTTGAGGCGGCGTCATTCATAAGTCATGTGGTCCTGTCAGGGCGGGGCAGTTAAGCCGTGCGGAGAAAAAAGGGCTATGGCGAGCCGCGTAACCTCTTTACGCCTCAAACGCAATTTCGGTTTTTGGAAAGCAGGCGTGCAAAGCTGCAAGCGGTGCTTGTATCAGCGGGCAGAGAGCGCAATAAATAGGCACCGAAACCGATAAAGGTCCTCTTTGATGTCTCGTTCGTCCGCTGCCGCTCTCGACCATGCCCGCGCGCTTTTGCGGAAATTCCCTCTGATTGATGGTCACAATGATCTGCCTTGGGTTGTCCACTCAACTAAATCGGCAGGGATGAGCCTTGCACGCTATGATTTGTCGCGCCTGCATCCTGAGACAGATACGGATACGCCACGTCTGCAAGAGGGGCAGGTTGCCGCGCAATTTTTTGCGGCCTTTGTGCCGACCTTTTCGGAAATGCCCGGCCGCATGACGTTGGAGCTCATCGACCTCATTCGTCAGATCCCGGAGGCTTGGCCCGAGACCTACGCCTTCGCGACATCCGCAGCTGATATCAAACGCGCCTTCCGCGCGGGAAAAATTGCAGTGCTTGCGACCGTTGAGGGTGGGACAGGGCTTGAGAATTCACTGGGGCCTTTGCGGATATGGCATGCCGCCGGCGTGCGGCTGATGACGCTTTGTCATAATGAAACGCTTGATTGGGTTGATAGCGCGACGGACGAACCGCGACACAACGGCTTAACAAAATTCGGTGAAGCCGTTGTGCTCGAACTTAATCGTCTTGGGATCATCGTTGATCTTGCACACACAGCGCCGCGTGTGATGCATCGCGTGCTCGACATTTCACGCGCTCCGGTTCTCTTTTCGCATAATAACGCGACGAGTCTTTGTGATCATCCCCGTAACGCGCCTGATGATGTGCTTGATCGAATCCGTACCAAGAAGAGCGTTATTATGGCGACCTTCATTCCGGACTTCATCAATCAGAAAGCACGTGACTGGTCTCGCCCTCTGCGAGATAATTACGGCAAGGCGTCATTTTTAGAAAATCATGAGGAACGCATCGCTGCGCATGTGGCCCATGCCGGGCCGCAACCGAAAGCCACGATCGGCGAGCTTTGCGATCATATCGAATATCTAACGAGCCGCACGGGATTAAATCACATCGGTATTGGCTCGGATTACTATGGCGGCATTACGCCCGAAGGCCTCGAGGATGTTTCGAAATTTCCGTATTTGATCGCGGCGTTGATCGAGCGCGGGTGGACGGATGCAGCGCTCGAAAAAATAACGGGTGGAAATATTCTGCGCTTAATGAAAGCGGTGGAGCGCATGGGCGACAGTTTGAGCGCGTCCGAACCGCCGCGTACCGGCCGTATCGAGGATTATGATGGCGCATAAGACGCCCTACTGATTTTTTGTAGCGCGTGTTTAGCGTCTCATCGTTAGGCGTTGATACGCTTACACAGTGTTCATATAGAAACGGTTCCATGTCGGCGCGATGGTCACTTCATTGATGCAGACATGCTGAGGCTGCGTGGCGAGATAGAGATAAAGATTAGCCATATCATCCGCTTGCAACATGCGTGCACGTTCCTCGGCCGTCACTTTCACGGGCCGTGTATCGAGGATCGGCGTTGAGATTTCATTCGGGCAGATCACCGATGAACGAATGCCGTTTCGAAACTCTTCCATATTGAGTCCGTGGCTCATCGCCACGACCGCATGTTTGGCGGCGGTATAGGCGGTGCCTGATATCGGGGACACATATTTGCCAGCCCAGGATGCCGTATGGATCAGAACGCCATCGTGCTGTTTGCGCATCTGCGGTAAAACTGCGAGCGCACAATAATAGGCGCCATTCAGATTGGCGCTGATGACATGATCCAGATTGTCGGCGGTCAGCACGGCGAAAGCGCGCGCGGTCACATTGGTGCCGGCATTGTTAACAAGAACATCAAGCCGGCCCGTGGCTTTGATGATGCGCTCAACAACGGCAGGTGCCATGGTTTTGTCCATCACATCGCCGGGCTCCACGATCGCTTTGCCACCCGCTTTGGT
>CANGSG010000090.1 GCA_947456435.1 Hyphomicrobiales bacterium | reverse complement strand
GGCAATGCCGAACGCATGATGCGGATCGACGATCCCGGTCTCAATTGGGTATCTCTCGCCGCTGGCATGGGTGTTGAGGGTGCGCGGGCAAACACTTGTGCGGAATTTTCCGATCTTTTGAAAAGAGCCTTTAAGCGCACCGGTCCATTCCTCATCGAAGCGATGATTTGATGTGAGGCGGCGCTGTTTTTTACACTTGCCTTCGTTCAGCGCCTCATTTCTAGTGGGATGATCAAGATAATTCGGCCGACAGGATCTCCAGTCGGCCTGATCAAAGAGGTGAGGAGTTTCGCATGTCCCAATCGATCACGGATCGTGTTCCGCTCGGCAAATCCGGTCTTTCTGTAACGCGCGTGTCCTTCGGCACGGCAGGGCTTGGGAATATGCCCGAAACTTTCGGCTTCGCGGTGAGTGATAAAGAAGCGGAAGAAACGCTGGCTGCCGTTTTCGCGAGCCCCCTTAACAGCCTCGATACGTCGCGCAATTATGGAATGGGTGAAGCAGAGCGTCGCATTGGTCTCGCAATTCGTGCGCATGGTGGACTACCAAAAGATTTTGTTCTCGCCACGAAACTTGATCGTGATTTTGAGACCAATAAATTTGATGCATCGCGCGCGCGCCGCTCTCTTGAGGAGAGTCTGACGACTTTAGGCATTGATAGCATCCCGCTGCTTCATTTTCACGATCCCGAATATGCGTCATCACTCGATGATGTAACTCGTAAGGGTGGCGCGCTCGATGAATTGTTCAAAATGAAGAGCGAAGGTCTTTGTCAGGCGGTTGGTCTTGGTGCTGGTCGCACCGACATCATGATGGATCTCATCAAGGATTATCCTTTCGACGTCGTGCTCACGCATAACCGCTATACGATTGTGAACCGTCATGCGACGCCCTTGATTGACGCCTGTGCGGCGCGCGGGATCGCGGTGTTTAATGCCGCTCCTTATGCAAGCGGCGTGCTCGCGCAAGGCAGCGCGACCTATAAGCGCTATGTCTATCAAGAAGCCACAGATGAAGTATTAGCACCTATTCGCGCGGTTGAAGCGGTGTGCGCCAAACATGGCGTGCCGACAGGAGCGGTGGCGCTGCAATTCTCCATGCGAAACAAAAATTTGGCATCGACTATTTGTGGCGTAACGAAGCCCGAATTTGTGACGCAGACGATTGAATGGGCCTCTTACCCCATCCCTGACGCTGTGTGGGCGGAGTTGGCGTCGGTGGCCTTCTCCACTGAAGATCCGGAAGCCTCCCGCACTTATGTAGTGGGGTGAAGCAACTTTTACAACACAGGCTCGGGCGCGGGCGTATAAGGCTTTGCGCTTTCGGGAAGAACACGCTTGGCGAAATAGGTCGGATCACGCAATTGGCGGATCACCGTGGGGATGATTTCACGATAGGCGTCGAAAAAGCTAGAATAGGGCTTTGGACAATCGTCTTTCATTTCTTCATGAAGGTCTGGCAGGCGATAATAGGGCACCATCGGAAACATATGGTGCTCAACATGATAATTCATGTTTAGATAAATGAAGCGGCTAATCGGGTTCATTAATACCGTGCGGCAATTCTGACGATGATCGAGAACATCCTCAGCAAGACCAATATGTTGTGTGACGCCGCAAAGAAGCCCATGCCAGCAGCCATACATGCGTGGCAGGCCAATGATCATGAAGGGTAGGATTGATTGCATCCAGAGCGCTGTGACGGCGGTGGCGAGATAAATCGCAAACCAGATACGCGCGACGAAGAATACTTTTTCATGTTCGCTTGCGGGAATATAATCTTTCTCCGCATCATCCAATTTGCCGAATGTATAACGGATCATTTGCGACATCGCGGTTGGCACATCGACCAGTCCAACGAAATTGATGAGCAGTTTGAACAGATCCGGCGGACGCATTGCGCCGATTTCCGGATCGCGCCCGACAATGATCGTGTCGGTGTGATGGCGTGAATGGCTCCAGCGCCACGTGACCGGATTACGCATGATCACGAAACAAGCGATCTGATAGAAAAATTCATTCTTCCATTGCGTCTTGAAAGCGGTGCCATGGCCGAACTCGTGCCAACGACTATCGCCGCCTGATCCGTAAAGAACACCATAGGCGAGAAAAAAAGGAATCGACCACGGGCTTGGCCACAAATAAGCGCCAAGTCCTGCAAAGATGATCATGAAGCCGATCCAGAGAATCGTATCGCGCGTTGCCGGGCCATCCGAGCGCTGCATCAATTCTTTCATGCGCGCGCGCGGGATATCGGTTTTATACCAATCAGCATTGGCGAGGCCTATTTCAAGCGCCTGCCGGTTCAATGGTCCGGTGAGGCTGTAATCGCGCGGGAAGCTTTTCTCATGCGCGTCGGTTGTGCCGGCAAGGCTCATCCCTGATCTCCATCCCCAGTCGAGCAGGCTGTTGAGAGCATAAGCGCCCTCGGCCCTTAAGCCGATAGAATAGAGCGGCTTTTTGATCCGCTCAACCGCTTTCCTGATCGAATTTGATCGGCGGGTTGTTCGGTTGGTCAGCGAGAGATTTCACTCTTTTTATAGGTAGATTTCTCAAGCCAGGCCGGATTGAGCTCGACGCCCCAACCCGGCGCATCCGGGATCGTCGCCTTGCCATCGATGATTTTATAGGGGTCGCCGAGGAAGATCCCGTATTGCCACGGATAGTAATCTTCTTCCTCAATCGAGAATTCGAGATATTTTCCGGCATTCGGAATCGCGCCCAAGAGATGCATCGTGCACATTGTCACGAGCGAGAGATTGGCGGCATGGGGTGTAATTTTAAATCCGCGTTCAGCAGCCATCGCGCAGATTTTAAGCGTCCGCGTTAAGCCGCCAATATACATAATGTCAGGCTGCACGATATCGACAGCCTTCATATCCATCATCAATTTGAAGGTCACATATTCGCAATCTTGTTCACCGCCGGTAACGTCGATCTCAAGCGCTTCGGTGACTTCTTGCGTCTGCTCATATTCCCAATAAGGGCAGGGCTCTTCGAAATGCGAAATGCCATTGTCAGCGAGAAGTTTACCCACTTCGATCGCGCGTTTGGGAGAATAGCATGAATTGGCATCGACAAGTTTTGTGATGCCATCGCCTAGCGCTTTGCTGACAACGGGAACAACTTCTTCGGTACGACCGGGCCATTCATCGCGATCACGACCGCATTCGCGACCGACGCGCCATTTAAACGCGTCGAAGCCGTATGTGTCGCGCAATTTCACAAAACGTTTGGCTTCGTCTTCCGGTGTAATATCGCGCTTCATGGATGAGGCATAGGCGCGCAATTTTCCGGGCTTGCCACCGATGAGCGACACAACAGGTTTGCCTGCGCGTTTGCCTGCCATGTCCCAAAGCGCGGTATCAAGTCCGGTCATCGCGCGCCGCAGATAAGAGCCCGGATATTTATGTTCGCGCTCACCGATGAGATTGAGTGTGTCCTCAAAATCAAACGCATCGGTGCCAAGCGCATGCGGCGCGATCTGACGATGGAAAATGTCGCATGTGATATCGGAATTATAGGTCGAGACTTGGCCCCATCCGGTCGCGCCCGATTCGCTCGTCGCTTTAACAAAGCCGACAAATTCATTCGAAAAAGTTTCGAGCTTGACGAGCTTATCCATTGGTCGCGTCCTTAGTGTTTCAAGATCATCTCAGCCGCCCGCCAGCCGAGCATAATGGCGGGCGCATTCGTATTGGCCGATGTGATATTGGGGAAAGAGGAGGCATCAACGACGCGTAAACCTTGAACGCCATGCACGCGTAACGCGGCATCAAGTACGCCGCCTTTATCTTCTGGTGCCATGCGGCATGTGCAAGACGGATGATAGACCGAGCCCGACCGTTTGCGGAAATCCGCGATGAGTGACTCGTCGCTTTCTTGCGAAGGGTCAAATTTTGGCGGTGCGGAAAGTAGAGCTTGCATCGTTGGTGTGTTTTGAACGCGGCCGATCAATCGTGCGCCTTTGATCACATCCGCGCGGTCATGTTCAGTCGCCAGATAATTGAACAGAATTTCCGGTTGCTGCAACGGATCAGGTGAGGCGAGTTTTACATGTCCATGGCTTGTTGGCCGGCAGGGATTGAAGCTCAAGATAAAGCCAGGCCAGGGATCAGGCTCGGTGAGTTTTCGTTTTCCCGCATTCTCCGTCGAATAGCTCAACGGATTGAAATAGAGCTGCATGTCAGGCCGCGCTTCTGCATCAGAGGAACGCACGATCCCGCCATATTGATTGACGCTTAAGGATAAAGGCCCCTTGCGCGTCAGTATAAATTGAACGCCGGCAGCGATGCGTCCGGCCCATGTACCAAGTACGGCATTTAACGTTGGTTCTTTCGCGCGATAGTAATAATTGATGCCGACATGATCTTCGAGATTGGCGCCAACCGCGTCATTCGCATGGATGACGTCAATGCTTTTATCTTGAAGGAGCGCAGCGGGGCCAATACCGGAAAGCTGCAAGAGTTGTGGTGATTGAATAGCGCCTGCGGAGAGAATGACTTCGCGCGTGGCGTGTGCTTCTTGTATCACGCCGCCACGACGATAGTTTACACCCACAGCGCGTTTGCCTTCGAAGATAATCTTCGTCACCTGCGCTTCCGTGAGAATGGTCAGGTTGGCGCGATGTTTCACAGGATGCAGAAATGCATCAGCTGATGAGCAACGCAAACCACCGCGCGTGTTGATGAGATAGGGTCCAAAGCCTTCGTCGCCTTGTCCAACAGTGCCATCAGCAATCGGCAACCCGGCATCGCGCGCTGCGCCGACGAAATGGCGCTTCAATGGATGATAATCATTTTGACGATCTGAAACGGTAAGGGGACCATTGCCGTCGACCGATCCATCTTTGCGCACATGCGTTTCTATCGCATCGAACGCAGGCTTCACATCGGCCCACCCCCAACCGGGGTTGCCCGCATCGCGCCAATCGTCGAAATCCGTTTTTGCGCCACGACAATAGACCATGGCATTAATCGAGCTGGAGCCGCCGATGACTTTGCCACGCGGTACATAAACGTCGCGATCATTGAGTCCCGGATCTTTTTCGCCTTCAAAGCACCAATTCACGGATTGGTCGAAGAAGGTCATGCCGTAACCGATGGGCGTGCGGATCCAGAATTTACGATCGCTTCCGCCGGCTTCAATGAGGAGGACTTTATGGCGGCCATTTTCCGTCAAACGGTTGGCAAGCACACATCCAGCCGAGCCCGCACCGACAATGATAAAATCGAAATTCTGCACGAAACACTCCCCCTCGCGACACGTTAATTTTAAACGCGCCGCGCGCGGTCACACTGTCCGGCAGGCGACACGAAATCAAGCGGCCCGCGTCGTATTTGCGACGGTTTCCGCGGCGCGCTCAAGACCGCGCGACGCGCCGCGCCAAGGCTTCCGAAACAAGAAGGCCGATAAAGGAAATCGCAATTGAAACGAGGACGAGTTTGAAGGCGGGGCCATCGCCCGCCGGCGTCTGGATCAGCGCGTATATCGCCGAGGGGATGGTTTGCGTTTCGCCCGGAATGCTCGAGACAAAAGTGATCGTGGCGCCAAATTCTCCGAGCGCTTTGGCAAAGCCGATTATGGCCCCGGCAATCAGTCCGGGTGCTGAGAGCGGCAAGGTGATCTTGAGAAAAACGGTAAGGGGCGGCGCGCCGAGATTGCGGGCGGAATCCTCGAGCCGTTTATCAACCGCTTCGATCGATAGCCTGATGGCCCGCACGACAAGCGGGAAGGCCATAACAGCGGCGGCGAGCGCGGCGCCGGTCCAGCGGAACGCGAAAACGATACCGCAACAAGCATCAAGCGCATGGCCGATAATCCCATTGCGGCCAAAGCCGAGGAGCAAGAGATAACCAGTAACCACCGGCGGCATGACAAGCGGCAAATGTACAAGGCCATTGAGGATGGAATGGCCAGGAAACTTGAAACGCGCGAGGACAAAAGCAATCGCGATGCCCGGCGGCAGCGTCCATAGGGTCGCGACAAGAGCCACTTTGAGGCTCAACAGCAGCGCGGCCCAATCGGATGGTGACAAAAACGCGGACACGGTGACCGGCGAACCCACTTTGAGAACAGAACCGGACGCGCCGATCCTCTTCAGGTATGAAACCTGCTCCCGCCGGAGCCGATGAAGGGCGTCGTCCCACCGGAAAACGCTCCGGAAGACGAGACAGAAAGGCACCCGACCTGTCAAGCCGGGCGATCCCGCCAAAACCGGCTTAAGCTGCGAAGTTGCGGCGCAGACTCTCTGTTTCCAGCACCGAGCCTTTCAGACCGCAGGCCTTTTGAATGTTTTGTAATGATTTTTCACTGACCTCAAAAAGTCCGACCGATGTCATGCAGACGCCAATTTTCTGAGGCTTGCTTACAAGCAAGGGCGGCGTACCCGCAGCCCTGAGAATGCGAATAAAGCGTGCATCGAATACGCCCATCACTTCTGTCAGACCCGCCATCAGGCCAACCTCAATTACGGCGGCCATTAATTCACCCGTTGCTTCACTGACGAAATGCCCTTCCATCGGCGTTTCGATGGCGGGGTCAACCGCAAAACGTGAACATTCCCATATCGTTGCACTTTCGATAACTTCATCTTTCGGCATCAACATCGGAAATACATCTCTGAGCATATTGGGCCCAGTGGTTGGTAATAGGCGAACTGTGCCGCGAACCTGCGTTCCTGTGGGGTCGACAGCAACGAGATAAAGCGGATTGATCTCATCGAATTGATCGATTTCTAGACCATCTTTGACAGTTACGTCCCAGCCGAGACGTTCGTGAAAGATATTCGCACGTAATTTAAACATCGAATTGACCAAACGCGGGAAACGATCAATTTCTGAGCCGTTGATTAGAATAATCATGAAGTGAGACTCCCAAAATTTTGTTGTGGGAGTCAGATCATGAAAATAATATAACCCTACGTCACCTGCTTGGTATGACAGCTTACAAATAGAGTCGAATCATATTACTTTGGTGGGTTTATCAAGTTAAAATAAACGGCCTTACCAACGGCATGAGCGATGTTGACAGCATTCAATTTCGTCAAAATATTGGACGTGTGATAACGAATGCCCCGTTTTGAGATACCAAGAATTGCTCCGACTTCATCACTCGTTTTTCCACAAGCGGCCCAGTAGAGAACCTGCGATTCCCGCGAAGACAAGCTAAACTCGGGACTCTCCATCTTATGCGCACGAAGCATTGATTGATGAAAAAAGACAGCAAGTACCTGAAAGTCGCGCATATAACTGCGTTTGTAGTCCTGCCAATCTTTCTCAGATTCATCGAATGTCAGACTGAAGATCGAAAACTCTCCATTTCTTCCACGAACCGGAATGGATAGTCCATAATCTCCAACTTCCGCATCATGCGCTT
>CANGSG010000089.1 GCA_947456435.1 Hyphomicrobiales bacterium | reverse complement strand
TGGCGGCGGTATGCCGACATCAGGCGCTATTCCTTCACCAGAAGAAATTGCCGAGATGCAAAAGAAAATGGGCGGTGGCGGCTTGCCGGAATTTCCGGGCACGCAAGGCGGTGCACCCAAAGGACTTCCTCCCTTCCCTGGTGGTTTGCCGAAAGGCCCGGGACTTCCCGGACTTGGCGGTTTCAATCCGTTTGGGGGCAAGAAGAAATGAAGAGATTAGGTCTTAGGTCTCAGGCAGTCGATCGAAATTCGCTCCTAAGTCCTAAGCCCTAACACCTAATATCTTATCAATCGAACTCACTTCACTAAAACCAAACTAAGGAACCTAAAACATGTCAGTAAAAATTCGTCTCGCGCGCGGTGGTGCAAAGAAGCGTCCGCATTATTCAATCGTTGTGGCCGACAGCCGTTATCCGCGTGATGGCCGCTTCATCGAGAAGATCGGCACATTCGATCCGATGAAGCCGAAGGATTCGGCAGAGCGCGTGAAGCTCGATACCGATAAGGCAAAGGCCTGGCTCGGCAAGGGCGCACAGCCAACCGATCGTGTTGAGCGTTTCTTGGAAGCCGCCGGTTTGTGGAAGCGTACAGCGCGCGTGAGTGTTGCGAAGGCGAAGCCGAAGAAGAAGGCGCAAGAGCGTCTTGATGCGGCAGCAGCTGCTGCAGCAGAAGCTGCTGAAAAGGCTGCCGCGCCGGCAGAACCGGCAGCCGAGTAATTCGGACCTATGGTGAAAGCCTCCTCTTCTTCGCGTATTGCTGTCGGCGTGTTTGGTGCGCCGCATGGCGTACGCGGAGAGCTGAGGCTTAAATCCTACACGGGCGATCCGGTTGCGATCGCTGACTATGCGCCGCTCACGGATGAAACCGGAGAGCGGCGTTTTCGCATCAAATCCATTCGATCCATCAAAGACGATATGGTGGTGGTCGCTATTGAAGGTGTGTCGGATCGCGATAAAGCTGCGGCCCTCACGCGCTCAGAAATTTTTGTAACGCGCGATCAATTACCACCACCGGATGAGGATGAGTTTTATCACGCTGATCTCATCGGATTAAATGCCATCAATGGTGAAGGCGTTGTCTTTGGACGCGTTACCGCGCTTCATAATTTCGGTGCAGGTGATCTTCTTGAAATTACAATCCCGCAGCAACGCGAAACTGTGCTTGTGCCTTTCACAAAAGTGAATGTGCCTAACATCCAGTTTGAGAAAGACACAATCACAGTGATCGTTCCCGAGAGCGTTGAGGGCGAAGAGGAGCGTAACGCATGAGCGGCTTTCGTGCCGACGTGCTGACTTTGTTTCCGGATATGTTTCCCGGTGCGCTTGGATTGTCGCTTGCGGGCGAAGCGTTGAAACAGGGCACATGGTCCCTTCATGCGCATGACATTCGCGACCATGGTTTAGGCAAACACCGCGCGGTGGATGATACACCCGCAGGCGGTGGTGCCGGTATGGTCATTCGCGCGGATGTGCTCGCGGCTTCGCTTGATTCCGTTGTCGATGCACAGGACAGGCGGCCGCGTTTGTTGATGTCGCCGCGCGGCAAACCCCTCACGCAAGAGATGGTGCGCCACTTCGCTGCCGGCGAAGGTGTCGTGATTATCTGTGGACGTTTCGAAGGCGTGGATGAGCGCGTCATCGAAGGACGTAATCTCCAAGAAGTTTCAATCGGCGATTATATTTTGTCAGGCGGCGAACCGGCAGCCCTCGTATTGCTCGATGCGATTGTGCGTCTGCTTCCCGGTGTGATGGGTAAAACGGAATCAGGCGAAGACGAAAGTTTCGAAAACGGTTTGCTCGAATATCCGCATTATACGCGGCCCCGCGAATGGGAAGGCCAAGCCATTCCGGACATCTTGCTCTCCGGCGATCATAAAAAAATCGCCGAGTGGCGGCGTGCCGAGAGTGGAAAGCTGACGAAAGAAAGACGGCCGGATTTGGTGAAGAAATAGTCCGTCATTGCGAGGAGCGCGTTTGCGCGACGTGGCAATCCATTCTTCTTCTGAAACGCTTCATGGATTGCCGCGTCGGCTCTTCGAGCCTCCTCGCAATGACGAATAAACTTTACTTCGCCAGTCCCTTACCCTGCAACGCGCTTTTGATCTCACCGAGAATCGCCGGATCATCAATTGTTGCGGGCATTGTCCAAGCGTCACTATCGGCAATTTTTTTCATTGTACCACGCAGAATTTTTCCCGAGCGCGTTTTCGGTAAGCGCTTGATCACGGTGGCGATTTTGAAGGCGGCAACAGGACCGATTTTTTCACGAACAAGCGCAACCAGTTCTTTTTCGATCTGATCATGCGGCGTCGTTACGCCCGCTTTCAACACAACAAAGCCGCAAGGTTGCTCACCCTTCAATGCGTCTTTCGCGCCAATCACTGCGCATTCAGCAACAGCGGGATGGCTTGCGAGAACTTCTTCCATGCCCCCCGTTGAGAGTCGATGCCCCGCGACATTGATGATGTCATCGGTACGACCCATAATGTAGAGATAGCCGTCTTCATCGACATAGCCTGCATCCGATGTCGAATAGAAACCGGGATAGGTGGTGAGATAGCTTTCACGAAAGCGCTCGTCGGCATTCCACAAAGTCGGCAAGCAGGACGGTGGCATCGGCAATTTGATCACGATGGAACCCATCTTGCCCGCTTCAACGGGATGACCGCCTTCATCAACAATGCGCACATCATAACCAGGCATAGCCACTGTTGGTGAGCCATGCTTGACCGGCAATTGGCCAAGACCAAAGGGATTGCCGGCAATCGCCCAACCTGTTTCTGTCTGCCACCAATGATCAATCACGGGCACGCCTAAAACATCTTCCGCCCATTTGACAGTATCAGGATCAGCACGCTCACCGGCTAAGAACAACGCACGAAAATCATTGAACTTGTATTTCTTTAATTCTTCCGCATTAGGATCTTCTTTGCGAATTGCGCGGAAGGCCGTTGGCGCTGTAAAAAGCGCCTTCACACCATGCTCAGATATAACGCGCCAGAATGCACCGGCATCCGGTGTGCCGACAGGCTTGCCTTCATAAACAATCGTCGTCGCGCCCACGAGCAGCGGACCATAGACAATGTAAGAATGACCAACGACCCAACCAACGTCGGATGCCGACCAGAACACTTCACCCGGATTGATCGAATAAATCGCTTTCATCGTCCAATGAATGGCCACAGCATGGCCGCCATTATCACGCACAACGCCTTTCGGTTTTCCGGTCGTTCCCGATGTGTATAGAATGTAAAGCGGATCGGTTGATTTCACCGGCACGCAATCACTCGTCTTGCCTGCTGATTTGGCATCCTGCACCAACTCGGCCCAATCAAAATCGCGACCGGCTTTCAGTGTGGCCTTCTCTTGTGGGCGTTGAAACACGATGAGCTTTTCAGGCTTGTGTGTTGCGAGTTCAATCGCTTCATCAATAAGTGGTTTGTAATGGACCACACGGCCGGGCTCGATGCCGCAAGAGGCTGCAAGAATGAGTTTCGGATGTGAATCATCCAAACGCGTGGCAAGTTCACGCGCGGCAAAACCACCAAACACAACTGAATGGATCGCACCAATGCGCGCGCATGCAAGCATCGCAATTAGCGCTTCCGGAATCATCGGCATATAGATGACGACACGATCGCCTTTGTGTACGCCAAAGTCTTGAAGCACGGCACCGAGCGCGGAGACTTCATCACGCAAATCGCGATAGGTGAGTGTGCGCTTCGTCCCCGTGATGGGGCTATCATGAATGATCGCTGTTTGATCAGGTCGCATCGCCGCATGACGGTCCACCGCATTGTAGCAGGTGTTCATCACGCCATCGGGGAACCAGCGGCCATAGACGCCTTGCGTGGCATCGAACACGGTTTTAGGGGGAGTCATCCAGTCTATGGCGTTCGCGGCATCGCCCCAAAATCCGGTCGGATCTTTCAGAGAATACTCATAGATTTCCCGAAAGCGCTCAGCATTGCTCATAACGAGCCTCCCCCTCAGTCCTTTTTTCTAACCTAGGTCTAGCATCCGCAGTGCGAGGCGTCAGGCAAGACTTTGGGCGCACAGTTTCGCATAATAACCACTCTTTTGCAGGGCTTGTGTACCAATCCGAACGATTGCAAAGGTCGGGCTGAGATTTCACTTGTTCAGTCCGAGCCTCAATCCCCAATTCTCATGACCAGCATCATCTCCGACCCCCTCTTTTATCTTGCGGCTATTCCGGCAGTTATCCTGATGGGTCTCGCCAAAGGCGGCTTCGCAGGTCTGGGGCTTATCGCCATACCTTTGATGGCGCTGGTCGTCTCACCGGTCAAAGCCGCGGCTTTGATGCTACCCATCCTCATTGTGCAGGATATGGTTTCAACCTGGGCCTATCGGCACGACTTTGACAAACGCAATCTGTTTATCCTTCTGCCCGGCTGCCTGATTGGCGTATTTCTTGGTTGGCTAATGGCTGCGCATGTCTCGGATGAGCTTGTGAAGCTTGGCGTCGGTATCATTTCAGTTGTCTTCGTCATCATCTATTGGCGCCGCCGCAATGTGACCGGTGAGCCAATTCTTGGAAAAGTCACGCCCGGTGTTGCTTGGGGCGCGGTCGCGGGATTCACGAGTTTTGTTGCCCATGCCGGCGGTCCCCCCTTTCAAGTCTATGTGATGCCGCAACGCCTACCGCCGCAAACCTATGTCGGCACCTCGACATGGTTTTTCACCATCACAAACTTAATCAAAGTCGTACCCTATTTTCTGCTTGGCCAATTTTCGACTGAAAATCTCGGCACCTCGAGCGCGCTTTTTCCCCTAGCGCTCGTTTCGACGCTTGCCGGTGTCTGGCTTGTGCGCCGCATCGAGCCGAGTCGGTTCTATACGATCATCTACACGCTGACCTTTATTGTCGGTGCGAAGCTGATTTACGATGCGGCCCCGCATCTTTTTTGACTGCGGAAAGCTGCGTCTGGCAATTCACGTTGCAAAGGACTACATAGTGAGGGCGGTGCTGCGGGGTGCGTGAGAACAACTGTATTCCCGGGGCCTTAACGATCCTTAGGGAGCTATCCCTGTTTTGGTCCGTGGACCAGAGCACACGGCGCCCACCTACTTATGTAGGCACCTGGGATCGATCGTTCCACGGCTTTCGCGGCTCCGCACTCTCCGGTTTTCTTGAATGACCAAGACTCAAAAGACACGTCTGCGCACCGAGGTCCTTAAAATGCGCGCTGGCCTTTCGAAGGTCGAACGGGATTCAGCCGCCGAGCGTCTGGCCGAACAGATTTATGCCTTTCGTGATCAAGTCGGTAAGGGTCCATTGAGCGGCTTTTGGCCTATTCGCAGTGAAATTGATCCGCGCCCCGCGATGGTGCGCTTTGCCGCTTTGGGCGTGCCGCTGGCTCTTCCTGTCGTCGTGGGATCAGAACTTGTTTTTCGTCTATGGCGACCGGGTGAGGCTTTAGCAGAAGGCCCCTTTGGCCTGAGCGAGCCCTTTGGTGACGCACCTGAAATTGAACCCGCCGCGATGATTGTTCCGCTTTCGGCCTTTGACCGGCGCGGCCATCGCATCGGCTATGGTGCGGGCTTTTATGACAAGGCGATTGCGCAGCTCTCACGCTTCAAGCCGCCCTTCACGATCGGTGTGGGGTTTTCGGTACAGGAAATCGAGGCCGTTCCCGACGAGGCCCATGACGTGCCGCTCGACCGGATTGTGACAGAGCGCGAAACGATCCTGCCAAAAGGCGCTTAAGCCTCAGAGGCTCGAATGGCGAGCGCCGCTGAAATTGTGCCTGTGACCATGGCGAAGAGACCCAATCCGCACAAAATGGCAAAGGGCACCTGAAACGGAATGGGGCCACCCAAAGCCGCCGATGTCGCTGAAATTCCAAAAATCAGCACTGGTATCATCAAGGGCATTACCAAAACCGCGAGGATAAGCCCGCCGCGCCGAAGCCCTGCCGTCAAAGCGGCGCCTGTTGCGCCGATAAAGGTGAGCGCCGGTGTGCCGGCAAGCAGAGTAACCGTGACGGCCAGCATCGCTTGCGGTTCCAAAGCCAACAATAGACCCAAGAAGGGTGCGGCAAGCGCCAGCGGCAAGCCCGTCACCAGCCAATGCGCGATCACTTTTGCCAAGACAACAAGCGGCAAAGGCAGTCCTGACATCCGCAAGAGATCAAGCGAGCCATCTTCTTCATCGGCCTGAAACAAGCGATCGAGCCCTATTAAGGTCGCAAGCAGCGCCGCGACCCAAAGAATGGCGGGCCCAATGCGCGCAAGCAGAACCATATCGGGCCCGATAGCAAAGGGCATGATGGTCACAAGCATCAAAAAGAAAACGAGTCCAACGCCTGCACCTCCGCCAATGCGGGTGGCAAGTAAGATGTCGCGACGGATCAAAGCGAAGAAGGCGTTCATGCGGAAGCCTTCAACGAAAGAGTACGGGTCGGAATCGGCAAGGGGGCGTGGGTCGCAATAATCGCCAATCCGCCTCGGGTCAGATGATCAGCCACCAGATCACCAAACATTGTCTCAGACGCCTGATCGAGCGCGGCGGTGGGCTCATCGAGAAGCCAAAGCGGGCGATGCGCGACGAGTAATCTTGCTAGCGATAAGCGACGGCGTTGGCCTGCGGAGAGATAGGCCGCTGGTAGATAGGCGGCATGGCCCAAACCAACGCGCTCCAATGCAGCCAATGGGTCGACCGCGGGCTGACCCAAGAGTGATCGCCAAAAACTAAGGAGTTCAAGCGGCGTAAGCGCGGGCTTCAGCGCATCGCGATGGCCCAGATAATGGGCCACTTCACTGAGGGGCGTGTCATCATCGCCACCGCTCCATTCAATTATCCCGGCAGTGGGGGGAAGAAGGCCCGCTAAAATCCGAAGCAATGTCGATTTACCCGAGCCATTCGGGCCGGTCAGCGCGAGGGCTTCCCCGCTCGCAAGCGTAAAGCTCAATTTTGAAAAGATTGGCCGCCCCGAACGTGTCACGGCAAGACCGGAAACGGAAAGCTTCATACGCGCCTGACACCCATCAAAAAACGCGAAGATTTTGAACTCCCCGCCTTAAGTCCATGTAGCCCGTTCAAATGAAATTTTCTATAAGACCTTCACGCCGGTGCAACGTCTTTGAGCGATGCAGGGGGCCCGGGCACTCCCGGGGCGGCGCAAACCCGATCTGCCCCAAAGCAGATTGCGACCGATGCAAGCCCCAATAGGAGACCCGCGATGTCCTCGCTCGACAGTTTCAAATGCCGCAAATCCATGAAAGTGGGTGGCAAGACCTATCACTATTATTCACTCGCCGCTGCTGAGAAGAATGGCCTGAAGGGCCTTTCAAAGCTGCCTTTCTCGTTGAAAGTTTTGGTCGAGAATTTATTGCGTTTTGAAGATGGCCGCTCGGTCACAAAAGCGGACATCAAAGCCGCCGTGGGCTGGCTGAAGACCAAAGGCAAAGGTGAGCTTGAAATCGCTTTCCGTCCTGCACGCGTGTTGATGCAGGATTTCACCGGCGTTCCGGCCGTGGTTGATCTCGCTGCGATGCGCGACGCGATGAAAACGCTTGGGGGCGATCCCAAGAAAATCAATCCGCTCGTGCCGGTTGATCTCGTGATCGATCATTCCGTGATTGTCGATGAATTCGGTTCTGCAAAAGCCTTCAAGAAAAATGTTGA
>CANGSG010000088.1 GCA_947456435.1 Hyphomicrobiales bacterium | reverse complement strand
TGCTGTGCCCGCCGAAGAACGGGGGAAAGCAACGATCGATATCGCACTCACTTTTGATAAGCCGGGGATGGTTGCCATCGACATCATCGATAATGGCAAAGGTTTCCCCGCTGAAGCACGGCAGAGATTGCTTGAGCCCTATATGACGACGCGCGCGGGGGGAACGGGATTAGGCTTGGCGATTGTTGGAAAAATTCTAGAAGAACATGGCGGCGGCGTTGAATTGCTCGACCGTCCAGATGGTCAAAGAGGTGCCTGTGTGAGATTGTTCTTCCCGCTCGATCAGAGCCAATCAGGATCTGAAGCATCATGAGCGCCGATATTCTCATCGTTGATGACGAAGCCGACATCCGCAATCTCGTTGCCGGTATTCTTGAAGATGAGGGCTTTCAGTGCCGCACGGCAGCCGATGCCGATTCTGCTCTGTCTGAAATTGCGTCGCGTCGTCCAAATTTAATTTTTCTTGATATCTGGATTCAAGGTTCCCGCTTAGATGGGCTCCAATTACTTGATCTTTTAAAAGAACAAAATCCCGATTTGCCGATTGTTATGATTTCGGGCCATGGCAATATCGAAACGGCCGTTGCTGCCATCAAGCGCGGTGCTTATGATTTCATTGAAAAGCCCTTCAAATCTGATCGACTATTGCTTGTCGCCGAGCGGGCACTTGAAACTTTTAAACTCAAACGTGAAGTGCGGGAGCTCAGAATACGCGCGCCCAGTTCCGCCGCAGTCATTGGGCAATCTCACCATGCCAATCAACTGCGCCAGGCCATTGATAAGGTCGCCGCAACGAATGCGCGCGTTTTAATCACCGGGCCGTCAGGGTCAGGCAAGGAGCTTGCCGCGCGGATGATCCATTCATCATCAACGCGCTCCAGTGGGCCCTTTGTGGTTTTGAATGCCGCAACGATTACGCCTGAGTCGATGGAGACTGAACTTTTCGGAATAGAGAACAGCGGAACGGTTCCGCAACGTATCGGTGCGCTAGAAGAAGCCCATGGCGGCACTCTGCTCCTCGATGAAATTGCCGATATGCCTAAAGAGACGCAGGGCAAAATTTTGCGGGTCCTCGTTGATCAATCCTTTCAGCGGGTGAATGGCTCGATCAAGGTCGAGGTCGATGTCCGGATTATTTCGTCAACCGCGCGTGACCTTGAAGCGGAAGTAAGGACAGGAAGTTTCCGCGAAGACCTTCTTCACCGATTAGCGGTTGTGCCTTTACGTGTTCCGGCTCTTGCCGACCGGCGGGAAGATATTCCCGAGCTTGTTTCTCATTTCATCGAGGATATTTGCGCCTCGACCGGACAGGTGCCGCGCGCAATCGCCCCTGATGCGATGGCGGTTCTTCAGGCGCATGATTGGCCCGGCAATATTCGACAATTGCGTAACAGCGTCGAGCGGATGTTGATCCTTGCTGGCGGTGAACCTGACACGCCGATTACGGCCGAGCTTTTGCCATCCGATGTGGGAGCTTCAGCGCCATCTATGGCTGGCGGGCAGGGTGGCGAAAAGCTCCTTGCTTTACCGTTACGGGAAGCGCGCGAGCTCTTTGAACGTGACTATCTGGTCGCCCAAATCGCTCGCTTTGGGCACAATATTTCGCGAACGGCGGAGTTCGTCGGCATGGAACGATCAGCCCTCCATCGCAAGCTCAAATCACTCGGGATCGATTGAATCTTGAGCCCAGGGCGACTATCTGTTTTCATAGGCGTTGATGGGCGGGACTGGAACTCAAATTCAATACCGTTTTAGCTTAAGAATCCGGATTAAAAATCAATAAGAAGAGACTGAAATAAAATGGTAAATGACCGGGCACAAAATCTCCAAGACACTTTTCTCAACCATGTGCGGAAGGCAAAAATTCCGCTGACGATCTTCCTTGTGAACGGCGTAAAACTACAGGGCGTCGTGACTTGGTTTGATAATTTCTGCCTTTTGCTTCGTCGCGATGGGCATTCCCAGCTTGTGTATAAACACGCGATCTCGACGATCATGCCTGGATCGCCTGTAACCTTGTTCGATCCGACTGACGAAACTGGCGCGGTCATAAAAGAGTGAGTAGGGCGCGCGAAAGATTTTATTTTGGCGCATAAGCCCTATGAGTTTGGCAATCGGCCCGTTGCGGGATCCGACATCGAACATGATGTCGCGAAAGATACGCGCGCGCTCGTTATCGGCCCTTATCTCACGCGCCGGCGGGCCAATAATCCGGACGCCAATCTGAGACCCACTATAGCGCGGCTCGAGGAGGCGACGGGCCTTGCCGCCGCAATTGATCTCGACGTTATTGAGAGCCGGATTGTGCCGCTTTCTGAATTGCGGCCGGCAACCTATATTGGCACCGGTAAAATAGAAGAACTCGCGGCCCTTATCGGGGAGCGCGAAATCCGTTTGGTGATTGTCGATTGCGCCTTGTCTCCGGTGCAACAGCGCAATCTGGAGACAGCTCTCAAAGTTAAAGTAATTGATCGCACTGGACTTATTCTCGAAATCTTCGGTCGGCGTGCGCGGACAAAAGAGGGCACACTCCAGGTCGAGCTTGCGCATTTGACCTATCAGAAGAGCCGCCTTGTTCGGTCATGGACGCATCTTGAACGCCAGCGTGGCGGCTTCGGCTTTTTGGGTGGACCGGGCGAAACGCAGATCGAAGCCGATAGGCGTCTCATTCAAGAACGCATGACCCGTATCGAACGTGATCTTGATGCCGTGAAGCGTACGCGCGGATTACACCGCAAGAGCCGCGAGAAAGTGCCTTATCCGGTCGTGGCGCTAGTGGGTTACACCAACGCCGGTAAATCAACTCTATTCAATAGGCTGACCGAAGCAGAGGTCCTTGCCGAAAATATGCTGTTCGCCACTCTGGACCCGACCGCGCGCATTATGAAATTGCCTCACGGCGCATCGGTGATTTTATCGGACACAGTGGGATTCATTTCCGATCTTCCCACCATGTTGGTTGCCGCGTTCCGAGCGACGCTCGAGGATGTCATCTCGGCCGATGTCATTCTTCATGTGCGGGATGTTTCGCATGGCGATACCGAAGCGCAGGCGGCTGATGTCGCAAGCATATTGAAGGATCTGGGCATCAACCCGGATGATCATGACCGGATTATTGAGGTCTGGAACAAGGGTGATCTTCTAAATGATGATGATCGCGCGCGGCTCTATGAAGTAACGCAACAGCGATCTGAAAACGCTCGCCCGGTTCTCGTGTCTGCCTTGACCGGTGAGGGCACGGATCACCTTCTCGATGAGATCGAAACCCGTCTCGCGCAAGACACAAAAATGTTTCGGATCGTTCTGTCCGCCGATGAGGGCGCTTTGCTTCATTGGCTCTATGAAAATGCCGAAATTCTTGAACGCCATGACAGCGAAGAGGGTGAGATCGAAACACTCGTTCGGGTTACGCCTGAGCGTGAGTCGCGATTGCTTTCGCGCTGTCCACTGGCCGAGCAGGTTGAGTGAATGGAACGAGAAGCCTATCCCAATTTAACCTTAGCTTCCTGCCATAACGCTTCCATCGCTTCGAGCGTAGCGCCTTTTAAAGGTTGATTTTTTGATTGAAAATCTTTTTCTATATAATTGAAACGTCGTGTAAATTTCATATTAGCTGCGCGGAGAGATTGCTCGGGATCCACCTTGAGATGGCGGGCCAGATTGACGACGGCAAACAGCAAATCACCAATTTCTTCGTTGACCGCCGCAGAAGAACCAGAGGCCATAGCGTCTTTGATTTCGGACGCTTCTTCTTCGATCTTTTCCAAAACAACCAGGGGGTCATTCCAATCAAAGCCAACCTTTGAGGCTTTCGTTTGAATCTTCTCGGCTCGGGTTAATGCGGGCAGCGCTTCAGGCACGCCATCGAGAACCGAGGCGGGGGCTTCTGCGTCCTTGTAGCCTGCAGCGAGGCGCGCGGCGCGCTTCTCGGCTTTCTCTTCCGCCTTAATGTCATCCCACAAGGTTTTGACCGCTTGAGGTGATTGTGCGTCCCTTGAGCCAAAGACATGAGGGTGACGGCGGATCAGCTTTTTTGTGATTGCCTCCACGACATCAGGGAAGGCGAAGAGGCGGGCTTCCTCAGCCATCCGGGCATGGAAAACAACCTGCAACAAGAGATCGCCCAATTCGTCCTTAAGATCGACCATATCGCGGCGCTCAATGGCATCGATAACCTCATAAGCTTCTTCGATTGTGTAAGGCGCGATGCTTTCGAAGCTTTGCTCAAGATCCCATGGGCAACCGGTCACAGGCGTACGTAACGCTTCCATGATCGCAATCAAATCCTCGATATTTTTTCCGGCTTTGGGGGATGACATTTTGCGTTTTCCTCATGGCCAGAGCCTAACCCATAATTCGCATAAGAAACATTATGGAACTAAAATGATATATTCAACTATTCAACAGCTTACTGATAATGGAACGAACTCAACTCTTAGAGTTTACCCAAGCCGTCAATTTTAATTTTCATCCCGTCAAAAGCCGGCTCAACATAATCAGGAAGCCCTGCCTTCAAGGTTTCATAATCAAGATCGACATGGAGATTTGTAAGGATCGCACGCTTCGGTTTCATGCGTGCAATCCACTCGAGCGCTTCAGCAACTGTGAAATGCGACTGATGCGGCTTGTACCTCAGCGCATCGATAATCCAGACATCAAGGCCCTCCAGCGCATAAAGGCTCTCATCCGGAATGGCATTGAGATCAGGCGTATAAGCTACATTACCGAAACGAAATCCCAGCGCATCAATATCGCCATGATGAACCTCAAAGGGCATCGCCCGGATAGCGCCACCCGGCCCTTCAACCGCCACCTCATGCCCCTTGGTTATTCGCATCTCGCGTGTAATCGGCGGATAATCGCTGCCAATGGGCGTCTCGAAACAATAGCGGAACCGCTCGCGGATCACGGCTGATGTCCGCTCATCCATAAAAATCGGCATCAACTGGCGCATATGGATTACAGCGGCCCTGACATCGTCAATCCCGTGGGTATGGTCTGCATGATCATGAGTTAACAGTACGGCGTCGATCCGGTCTAACTCGGCGGTGAGGACCTGTTCTCGATGATCTGGCGGCGTATCAACCACGACCACCGTCTTGCCATGAGCACCGACTTTTTCGAGCAAGATCGAACAACGCCGACGTCGATTTTTCGGATTATTCGGGTCACACGCCCCCCAGCCTGCCACGGGTCTTGGAACACCCCCAGAAGAACCGCATCCGAGAATTGTAAGTGTTGTGGTCATGCGGCACTCTGATCTTGAAGGGGCCGGCGTGCTTTTGAAAAAAGCCGGAAAAAATTGTCTGTGGTGTGACGCGACAGCTCTTCAACGGAGACGCCTTTCACTGTCGCCAAGGTTGCATGAGTTTCGGTAACATAAGCGGGCTCGTTACGTTTACCGCGACGACTTTGTGGCGCCAAATAAGGTGCGTCGGTCTCAACAAGCAAATGCTCCAACGGAACCGAAGCCGCAATCTCGCGAAGCTCTTCAGATTTTTTGTAGGTCAAAATACCTGAAAAGGACACATAAAAACCAAGTGCGACACCCGCTTCGGCAAGTTGCCGTCCGGATGAAAAACAATGCAGAACGGCCTTGAATGCACCCTTCACCATTTCATCTTCCAAAGTCGAAATCATCGCATCGTCGGCACTGCGTGAATGAATAACAAGGGGAAGCCCGGTTATCCGCGCAACCGCGATTTGTTTCCGGAACACAATGTCAGCGCGATCCGGTGCCACGCGATCATAGAAGAAATCAAGACCGGCTTCACCAATCGCGATGCATTTCGGGTGTTGAGACAACTCCACATAAGTTTCGATGGGTAGATCGGGCTCTTCATTCGCATGTAAAGGATGCGTACCTACCGAACACCAGATATCAGCATCATGTTCCGCAATCGCTTTAATGCGTGAAAAATGCTTCACTTCCGTTGAAATCGTCAACATCGTTTTTACGCCCGCCTCCTTCGCGCGCGCAATAATGGCATCACGCTCACCTTCGAAGGGCGGAAAATCAAGATGGCAGTGGCTATCGACAATCATGATGATGAAACACTCAATTTGTTAAATCACCTTCTGTTTCAACATAGCGCGGAAAGATCGCTTGCGGCGCAGGTAATGGCGTTCCCGCTTCAATATGCGCTTGCGCATTCATGAAAGTGAAATCACGGCATGTTGGATCAACGCTTAAGAGATCAAGTAATTTGGCTGATGCCACGGGCATAAAGGGTTGGGTCATCAACCCGACGAGGCGTAATGTTTCAAGGGTAACGGCAAGAATGGTTTCGAACCGGGCTAAATCCGTCTTGCGCTTTGCCCAGGGTTCCTCCCCCGCAAAATAGCGATTGGCATCCGCCACTACGCGCCAGATATCTGCAAGAATGTGATGAAGCGCAAAATCTTGAATTGATTTACGCGCTTTATCAGCAAGAGAATAAGCTTCTCCCAAAATCACGCGATCCTGATCAAGAAGTTCACCAAGCTTTGGCATTTTGCCATCGAGATTTTTGGCAATCATCGACAATGAGCGTTGCGCAAGATTACCAAGATCATTGGCAAGATCCGCGTTGATGCGGTTGACGATGGCTTCATGCGAGTAATTGCCATCCTGTCCGAATGGTACCTCACGCAAGAAGAAATAGCGTAATTGATCAACACCGTAATGTTCTGCCAAAGAAAAGGGATCGATCACATTGCCGACAGACTTCGACATTTTCTCGCCGCGATTAAACAAGAAACCATGACCGAAAACGCGTTGCGGTACAGGTAATCCGGCCGACATCAAAAAGGCTGGCCAATAGACAGCGTGAAAACGAATAATGTCTTTGCCAATGATGTGAACATTTGCAGGCCAATAGGCAGCGCGCGCTGCATTCTCATCAGGCCAACCGGTAGCCGTGATATAATTTGTGAGTGCATCAACCCAAACATACATCACATGTTTTTCGTCACCGGGAACAGGAACACCCCAATCAAATGTCGTGCGGCTGACTGAAAGATCGCGAAGGCCGGATTTTACGAAACTGATAATTTCATTCTTGCGCTCAACCGGTCCGATGAAATTGGGCGTTGAGTTGTAAAGGGCAAGAAGCCTGTCTTGGTAGGCTGAGAGCTTGAAAAAATAACTTTCTTCCTCAACCCATTCGACTGGCGTACCTGTGGGACCACGGCGAACGCCATCACCGCCGAGCACCGTTTCATCCTCTGCAAAATAGGCTTCATCACGAACAGAATACCAACCGGCATAACTGTCTTTATAGATATCTCCGGAATCCACCATGCGCTTCCAGATCGCTTGGCACGCAATTTTATGGCGCTCTTCGGTCGTGCGAATAAAATCATCATTCGATGAATTCAACGCGGTTGCCATCTCGCGAAAAACAGCCGCATTGCGATCCGCCAGTGCACGCGCACTCATACCTTCCTTCACAGCCGTTTGGAGCATTTTTTGGCCATGCTCATCAGTTCCGGTCAGAAAAAACACATCTTTGCCATCAAGCCGCATGAAGCGTGCAATTGCATCACTCGCAATGAGTTCATAGGCATGGCCAATATGCGGCCGCCCATTTGGATAAGAAATCGCGGTTGTGATGAAAAAACGCTCTTTATTCTGCATACAAAAAGTCCTGTCCGGTCTTGCCCTATTAATCCAAATTCATTGCCACAAAATCAAATCAAAAAGCTTTTATCACGCGCGGGCGCCTCTTAGAACGTCCGCCAAATCATTCATCATCGTGATGAAAAACGG
>CANGSG010000087.1 GCA_947456435.1 Hyphomicrobiales bacterium | reverse complement strand
TTGGCATCGTCGAAATAGACTTCCGAATAAGCGAGATCGGAAAGCAGAATGAGATCGTTTTTCTTCGCGAAACTCACAAGCTCGCGATAAAAATCGAGCGAAGCGAGATAGGCCGTCGGGTTGGCGGGGTAGCAGGTTACGAGCGCAATTGGCTTCGGAATCGAATGCGCCACCGCACGCGTCAAAGCGCGGAAAAACTCTTCATTTGGCTCAGCGGGAATCGAACGGATGACCCCACCCGCCATAAGAAAGCCAAAGGCGTGGATCGGGTAAGAGGGGTTAGGCACCAACACGACATCACCCGGCGCGGTGATCGCCTGCGCCATATTGGCAAAGCCCTCTTTCGAGCCGAGCGTGGCGATGACTTGCGTGTCCGGGTTGAGCGTGACGCCGAAGCGGCGCTCATAATAGGCGGCTTGGGCTTTGCGCAGGCCCGGAATGCCGCGCGATGAGGAGTAGCGGTCAGTGCGCGGCTTGCCCACCGTCTCGACGAGCTTGTCCATCACATGTTTGGGCGCTGGAAGATCGGGATTGCCCATGCCCAAATCGATGATATCGGCGCCGCGCGCCCGCGCTGCGGCCTTAATCCGGTTTACTTGCTCAAACACATAGGGCGGAAGGCGCTGGATGCGGTAGAAATCGTTCATGAGAGGGCTCGGTCGGGCTCTAATGCGGAAAAGGATGACGGCCTCTAGCATGAGGTCATGTCGGATTCACGCTAAAACTAGACGCTAAATCTAAAAATTTACGCAACAAACCAAATGCAGGCTGCTTACGGCGTCACGCTGCCGACTGCTTCATTCTTCGCCCGGGCGGCTTCGAGCTCGGCTTCGAGCGCTTTAAGCTCTTCAGGCGTCAGTTTTCGGGCGTTTTTCTTCGGACCCGCAGGCGTAACACCCACCGGCGTGAAATCGAGCGTGGCCGGGCGCGTGGCTTTCACAAAATCCGCCGGTTCTTCGGCATTTGTCGCAAATCCGGCCCAGACGGCGAGGCTACGCAGGGGATCACCCCCTGTTTTGGTCTCGGTTGCCGTTGTTGCACAACCAGAAAGTGTGGCCATGGCCATGAGGGCGCCAATAGCCATCAGAATCGGTTGAGTTCGCCAGAATTTTGTCATGCGCCCTCTATACGACCATTTTACTGGCTCGACGAGCCCTCTTTCCGCGTTACAGTGGGAAGCACGCGCGCAAGGTCACCTTGGACCCGCCGCGCTCCGAGGGGGAATGGAATGACGTCCGACAATGGCAACTCAGCTCATGCCAATAATCCAGTCCCTGAAAGCAAGCCCGCAGCTGAAACCAAGCCGAGCGCTGAAAACAAGTCAGCGCCTCAAACCAAGGCGACCACCAAAAGCAAGGCTGCTCTAAAAACAAAAGCGGCTCAAAAAACAAAATTACTTGCGAAAACCAAATCGGCTGCCAAAGCAAAATTAGCATCCAAAATTGAGCCTGCCTTAAATTCTCAAGCCGCGGCTCAGACGAAAACGGCTGATCCTAAACGTGCTGATCACGCCGAGCGGTCGTCACCCTCCGATATAACATTCGGTTTCAAAGTCCCTGATTACGAAGCGCTCGCCAACAATACGGCGCGGTTAATGGAAGAGCTCGGCCACGCCACTGCAGAATCGATGAAGCCGGTTGAGGAGGGGCGCGCGAAAGCCGGCATGTCTGACGAGATGAGCGATGTGGTCAAAACGCTCGGTCAGGTGGTTGAGAAAGTTGCGGCCGATCCACAACGCCTTGTGATGGCGCAAACCAGTTTAACCAAAGGCTTTCTTGAGCTCTGGGCGAATAATCTCAAAAAAATGCAAGGCGAGTCCGTAGCGCCAGTCGCCGAGCCCGAACCCACCGACAAGCGCTTTCGTGATCCTGAATGGAGTGACAATCCCGTATTTGATTTTGTGAAACAGGCCTATCTGCTCACAACGCGCTGGGCGGATAATCTTGTTCAACAAGCGGACGACATTGATCCGCATACGAAGCACAAAGCGCAATTTTATGTGAGGCAATTATCAAGCGCGCTCTCGCCCACCAATTTTGTGGCGACCAATCCCGAACTCTTGCGCACAACGCTTGAGCAGAATGGTGATAATCTCGTGCGCGGCATGAAGATGATGGTCGAGGACATCAAAGCCGGGAAGGGCACTTTGAAACTCCGGCAGACAGAACCGGGCGATTTCAAAGTCGGTGTCAATCTGGCCACCACACCGGGTAAAGTCGTGTTTCGCAATGATCTCATGGAGCTCATTCAATATGCGCCTTCAACGGAGACCGTTTTCAAGCGGCCACTTCTGATTGTGCCTCCTTGGATCAATAAATTTTATATTCTTGATCTCAATCCCGAAAAAAGTTTCATCCGCTGGGCGGTGTCGCAAGGTCTCACCGTATTTGTTATTTCATGGGTCAATCCCGATGAGAAACAAGCGGAGAAGAGCTTTGAAGATTATATGCGCGAAGGTATTTTTTCAGCACTCGACACAATTGAAAAAGTCACAGGCGAGAAGCAAGTTACCGCGATGGGCTATTGCGTGGGCGGCACGCTTTTGTCGGTCGCGCTCGCCTATATGGCGGCAACCAATGATAAACGCATTGCCAGCGCAACCTTGTTGACGACGCAAGTTGATTTTGAAAATGCCGGCGATCTCAAAGTCTTTGTCGATGAGGAACAGGTCAAACAAATCGAAGAGAAGATGGATGTTCGGGGCTATCTTGAAGGCACGAGCATGGCCGCCGCTTTTAATATGCTCAGACCCTATGATTTGATTTGGCCTTATGTCGTCAATGTCTATTTGAAAGGCGAACACCCGTTTCCGTTTGATCTTCTCTTCTGGAATTCGGATTCAACACGCATGCCGCGTGCCAATCATTCTTTCTATTTGCGCAATTGTTATCTCGATAACAAATTATCAGCCGGGCAAATCACGCTTGGCAATGTGCGGCTTGATTTGAGCCGCGTGACGATGCCCATCTATAATCTTGCGGCGAAAGAAGATCACATCGCACCGGCAAAATCAGTGTTTGAGGGTTCGAAATATCTCGGCGGTAATGTCACTTATGTTCTTGCCGGCTCGGGTCATATTGCCGGCGTGATCAATCCGGCATCAAAACCCAAATATCAATATTGGACCGGCGGTCCGCCAAAAGGTGAGTTTGACGAGTGGGTGGCCACGGCCAAAGAACATCCCGGCACATGGTGGCTCCATTGGATTGAATGGATTGCGGAGCAAGCGCCTGAAAAAGTGCCCGCACGCGCACCCGGCGGCGCACGTCAAACCTTTGGCGATGCACCTGGCGAATTTGTGAAGGTGCGGGCGTAAACTTCGTCATTCACCTCCCATTTCTAAGCATTTCCGCAATGCGCGATGCAGGGCTTGCCTCGGACCGCGCGCTTCGCCATGGTGCGCCCTGCGTTCAACTCACCCGTATCTGCAATCAAGGAAATTCCGATGAAACTTGTCCGTTTTGGCGCCCCTGGCCATGAAAAGCCCGGTCTGGTCGATGCCTCAGGCACGATCCGCGATTTGTCCTCCCATCTTTCGGATATCAATGGCGCGGCTTTGTCGCCCGACTCGCTTTCGAAATTGAAGGCGCTTGACCCGTCGACTTTGCCCGCGGTGGCCGCTGGCACGCGGCTTGGCTCCTGCGTCGCGCGTCCGGGCAATTTCATCGCCGTCGGCTTGAACTATGCCGACCATGCGGCGGAATCGAATATGCCGGTGCCCGAACAGCCGATCCTGTTCAACAAGGCGCCCAATTGCGTGCAGGGCCCCGATGACGTGATCGTGATTCCGAAGGGTTCGGAGAAGACCGATTGGGAAGTCGAACTTGCTATCGTGATTGGCAAGACCGCGCTTTATATCGATGAGAAGAACGCGCTTGATTATGTCGCGGGCTATTGCATCTGCAATGACATCTCGGAACGCGCCTTTCAAACCGAGCGCGGCGGTCAATGGATGAAGGGCAAAGGCTCGCCGACATTCGGTCCTTTGGGTCCATGGCTCGTCACGAAAGACGAAATCAAGGATGTTCAAGATCTCGGCATGACGCTCGATCTCAATGGCAAGCGCGTGCAAAATGGTTCAACGAAGACGATGGTCTTCGGCGTGGCACATCTTGTTGCTTACATCTCGCAATTCATGCAGCTCGATCCGGGCGATGTGATCACCACCGGCACACCTCCCGGCGTGGGCATGGGCATGAAGCCGCCGGTCTATCTCAAAGCGGGCGACACGATGAAGGTTCACATCACGGGCCTTGGCGAGCAAAGCCAGAAAGTGGTTGCCTATCAGGGCTGATATGGTTCGAGCGAGAGCGGGAAATAGAATGCCGTTGAAGGCCTCTTGATGACCCGCTTTTTTCTCGGTGTCGAACACTCGCTCACAGGACGCGCGTGGCGTGATCGCCTCGACGATGAGGCACATGCCCGCGCGTTAATGATGGTGCAGCAGCACGGTCTGCCCGATGTGCTCGCGCGCGTGCTGGCGGGCCGTGGCGTGAGCGCGTCGGATCTTCCCGCCTATCTTGAGCCGCGTTTGCGCGATCTCATGCCTGATCCGTCAACTTTGATCGATATGGATCGCGCCGGAGAGCGGCTGGCGCAGGCTGTGACGCGCAAAGAACAGGTCGCAATTTTTGGCGACTATGATGTCGATGGCGCGTGTTCCTCCGCACTTTTGGCCGAGTGGTTCAATCAGTGCGGCGCGCGACCGTCTATTCATATTCCCGATCGCATCACCGAAGGCTATGGCCCGAATGCGGAAGCGATTACTGCTTTAGCGCGCGCTGGCGCGACACTGCTTGTCACGGTGGATTGCGGCACGACAAGTCATGAGACTCTTGCCGAGGCCAAACGTCTCGGCATGGATGTGGTTGTGCTTGATCATCATCAAGCGCCTGTTGACCTGCCGACGGTGGATGCACTCGTTAATCCCAACCGCCAGGATGATCTCTCGGGCCTTGGGCATCTGTGTGCGGCCGGTGTTGTGTTCATGACGCTTGTTGCCACAACACGTGTGTTGCGTATGAAGGGGGCCTTCGCGCGCGATTTGAAAGAACCTGATCTTCTCGCCTCACTTGATCTTGTCGCGCTTGCAACGGTTGCGGATGTTGTGCCGCTCAAAGGTCTCAATCGCGCCTTTGTCAAACAGGGTCTTGCGATCGCACGCGCACGCACACGCATAGGCCTGCGCGCTCTTTGTGATGCGGCGCGTCTTGATGGCCCGCTTAACGCGTTTCATTTCGGCTATCTTCTGGGTCCGCGCATCAATGCCGGAGGGCGTATTGGCGATGCGGGTCTCGGCGCGCGCCTCTTGCTCACACAGGATGAAGCTGAAGCCGGCACGATTGCCGCAAAACTTGATGCGTTGAACGCGGAGCGCCGCGAGATTGAATCGCGCATGGTGGAAGAGGCGGAAGCCGAGGCCTTGGCGCTTACCGGATTTGATGGTGAACAGGGCTCCGTCATTGTTACGGGCTCATCCGCTTGGCATCCCGGCATTGTGGGCCTTGTGGCCGCGCGTTTGAAGGAGCGCTTCAATCGTCCCGCTTTTGCGATTGCGCTTGATCAACAGGGTGGCGGTACAGGCTCAGGTCGATCGATTATCGGTGTGGATCTCGGGCGTGCGGTGCGTGCCGCGGTTGATGAAGGCTTGCTGGTGAAAGGCGGAGGCCATGCGATGGCGGCCGGCCTGACGCTTCATGCGGGTGGTATGGCGGCGTTCCGTAACTTTATGGAGCATCGTCTCGAGGATGATGTGCGCCGCGCGCGTGCGCAAACCGCTCTCTTGATCGATGGCACGCTGATGGCAGGGGGCGCCAAACCCGATCTCATCGAAGAGATCGAGAAAGCGGGGCCTTTTGGCTCCGGCCAGGCCGAACCGCTTTTTGTTTTGCCGGCGCATCGTCTGGTTGATTCAGGTGTTGTCGGCACGGGCCATGTGCGCGCGCGGTTTAAGTCCGGTGATGGCGCGCTGATTTCTGCAATCGCGTTTCGTGCCGAACAATCCGCTCTTGGCCAAGCCTTGTTAAAAGGACGCGGTGTAGCGTTTCATATTGCCGGATCATTAGCGATTGATCGCTATGGCGGTGGTCAACGCGCGCAATTGCGCATCACGGATCTTGCGCCGGCATAGGAAATGTTTGTTTTGACGCCGCGCGGCTCACGCTTTGCTCGCGCCAGAAAATAAACAGTCCGGCTACAATGATGAATGCAGAGCCGATTAACATCATCGGATCAGGCCAATCACCAAAAATGACAAAGCCGAATAGCACCGCCCACACGATTTGCGTATATTGATAGGGCATGATGACCGAGGCCGGTGCCACTTTGAGTGCCTTGTTGACCGCGATATGCGCAAGCGTTGCGACAACACCCAGCATCGCAAGCAGCAGAAAATCGCGCATCGTCGGTTGAACCCATCCGAAGGGTGCGGTGACAAGACCAAACACCAAAGCGGCAACCGCTTGCCAGCTCACAAGCACCAGACCTTTTGTGCCGCGCAAATGGCGCGTGATGATCATGATCAGCGAGAAGAGAATACAGCCGCCGACTGCGACAAGCGCCGGCAAAGAGAGTGTTGCAGATGTTGGCCGCATGGCAATCACCACGCCGATAAAACCAAAGCCCACAGCAAAGAGCCGTGGCGTATCAATTTTTTCGCCGAGAAGAGGCCATGCGAGAGCCGCGACAAAAATCGGAGCGGCCATATAAAGCGTCACAATATCGGCGAGTGGCAAATAAGCGACGGCCCAATAAAAACTCGCCACTTCTGTGGTGGTGAGCGCAACGCGCAAGAGGTTCATGCGGGGATTGGGCGGCGTGAGCAAAGTTTTGGCACCCGCTTTCCACAGGCTTGGCGCCAAAATCACAAGCCCGGCAAAACTGCGGATCAAGAGGACTTGGCCCACCGAATAGGTCGCCACGAGCCATTTGCCCATGACATCATTGGCGACAAACAGAAAAATGCCCAAAATCATCAAGCCGATGCCAAGCGGAATGTTTTGCAGCACCGAGGAGCCCGCCGACGCCTCTTCCTCCGAAGAGGGCTCCAAATCTGCGCCGGTACTGCTCGTGGGCTCGATTAAAGCGGTGTGGGGCCGTGGCGGGACGGTCTCGGCGGACGCGGGATCAGACTGAAACGCATTCATGATGTTTGGCAGACCCCGGCATAATTGAGTTGAGCGGCACGCGCGCCCAAGAGCCGCGGCTGAAGAATGTGGTTCTGACCTGCGCTGGGCGGCTTGTCTAGGCGGCCATGATCGCCTATAAGCCCCGCACGCTCACGGGTTTCGCCGTTTGAAGCGTCCGCGCCCTTCGTCTAGCGGTCTAGGACGTCGCCCTTTCACGGCGAAAACACGGGTTCGATTCCCGTAGGGCGCGCCAGTGATTTCAAGGACTTAGATCCATATTGATCGAGCAGTGTCCCGTTTGTGTCCCGTCCATAAGTATATTTCGTCGATGGGATTGGCCTTAGCAAAAGTCCCCAGAAGCTCATTCTCAAATTTTAAGGGTATCGATCCAGCCATCGGTGGCTGGGTTTTGCGTATATTTAAGCGATGCTATTAAAAAGTGACTATCGAAAGGGTTAGCGTCTGCCAATTTTTGCGATGGTATTAAACAGCGTGTCAAATTCTCAGAGGTTGCATCTTATGACGAGGAGCAAGCGAGCGTCAGAGCATGACCATAGCGAATTAGACTTGGCTCAGTTTCGACTTCGGCGATTGGCAAAGCTAATAGGCGAGGGTTCGCCTATTCCTGAAGCTGACCGTGAGTTTTTTGTTGCGGCATTGGATCGTATCGGGCGCGGCGGCGATGCGAATAAGGAACTTGGTGTTGCTGGCAGTCCCGGCCAACGAAAATCGTTTGAAACTCTTGCTGCGAGGCAGAAAAAAATTTTGGCATGCCAATGGATGACGAGTGCAATGCGGC
>CANGSG010000086.1 GCA_947456435.1 Hyphomicrobiales bacterium | reverse complement strand
GATTCTTTTCAGGATCGAAGCAGGATTCAGCCGGGCCATCGCAATTCACGCAGGCCTTCATCACCGCTTTCAAATGTTTTGAAACGATCTTCGAACCGGTGACGAGAGCGGCAACCTTCTGCTCTTCCTTCACCTTCCAATCGATATAGGCTTCGATATCCGGATGATCGACATCAACGACCACCATCTTCGCCGCACGACGTGTTGTGCCGCCCGATTTGATCGCACCCGCTGCACGGTCGCCGATTTTCAAGAAGCTCATCAAGCCCGATGAACGACCGCCACCGGCGAGCTTTTCGCCTTCACCGCGCAGCATCGAGAAGTTTGAACCGGTGCCCGAACCATATTTGAAGAGACGCGCTTCACGGACCCAGAGATCCATAATGCCGCCTTCATTCACGAGATCGTCAGCAACGCCCTGAATGAAGCAGGCATGCGGCTGCGGATGCTCATAAGATGATTTTGATTTTGTGAGTTTGCCGGTTTTGAAATCGACATAGTGATGGCCTTGTGACGGACCATCAATGCCATAGGCCCAATGCAAACCGGTGTTGAACCATTGCGGCGAATTCGGCGCGACCATCTGGCGCGCGAGCATATAGCGCTGCTCATCAAAGAAGGCCTGCGCGTCGTCTTCTGATTTGAAATAGCCGCCCTTCCAACCCCAATAAGTCCAGCAACCGGCGAGGCGATCAAACACCTGCTTGGCGCTCATTTCCGAGCCATAGCGTTCCTTCTCCGGCAAAGCGGCGAGGGCGGCTTCATCGGGAACCGAGCGCCAGAGGAATGACGGCACGTCATTCTCTTCGAATTTCTTGAGGCGTGCGGGCACGCCGGCTTTACGGAAATATTTCTGCGCGAGCACATCGGCGGCAACTTGGCTGAATTGCTCAGGGACTTCGATATTCTCGAGACGGAACACGATGGAACCGTCCGGATTACGGATTTCACTCGTAGCCGACTTGAAGGCAATGGAGGAATAAGGAGATAGGCCAGCCTTCGTGTAGAAACGTTCAATCCGCATAGTTTATGTCCCAAAATGCCAGAATTCTTCCGGCCGGCCGCTTCAGCGACCCTTTTCCACTTTACAAATCGGCCTGCACCTCAAGCTCTCAAAATTGAGCTTTTCGAGCCACAAACCGCCCCCAGCCGATGGATGCTCTCCACCGGACCTTGACCCTTTTCAGGGCAACGCCAACCTTCGGAACCTGTTCCTCGGGCGCGCCTTGATGACGGGATTTGCCCCGTTGGCCGCCTGTGGATAACTCGCTCCTCGGCAACCAGCGCAACGAGGTCCGACCCTAGATATGCCCCCCGGTCCCGTCAAGACTTTCTCTCTAGTCCTAGAGCGAAATTTTGCTCCTACCCCTATATGTTGTGGGTAGTTCTTAAGAAAGAGTGAATTCTGGGGATGACTTTGCAAGTACCTCAGACGTAAGGGGAATTTCCCCTCGGGAGACTAAAATTTCTGCGAGTATGAGTAAAAAATGCAACCCATGAGGGAGGTCGAGTCGTCGCAGGCGGGTTCTCCGCCCCCTAGCCCTTGGGGGTGAGTCGGGCCCTAAAACCCGACTCGAATCGATTCTGTGACAGATTTATGGAACCCGAACCTCAGCAGACCGCTTTGCCGCAAGTTCGCGCCGCTTTGATCGTGTCGGCAAGGGCATCTTGGCCCACTGCGCCCACAATCACCCCATCGGCCACAACAAAGGCGGGGGTGCCACCAATCCGAAGCTGGTCGGCCGCGCGCATTGTGCCGCCGAGGAGTTTTTTGATCTCGGCCGACTCAAGGTCCTTTTCGATTTTTGCGCGATCGGCCCCCAGGCTCGTGGCAACCTCTATTGCGCGATCCTTGCCAATGCGGCCGCGGGATTCGAGGAGCTTCTGGTGGAAGTCCATATATTTGGCGCCGGTCAATTGGCTGCGCACCGCGAGCGCCACTTTGGAGGCTTCAACGGAGTCGGGTCCAAGAACGGGGAAATCGCGCAAGATAACCCGCAATTTTGGATCGGCTTTCATCAGGCCCATGATGTCGGCCATAGATTTTTTACAATAGCCGCAATTGTAGTCGAAAAACTCGACCAGCGTGACATCGCCCGAGGGATTACCGAGCACGACGCCATTCTCGGCATTTGTCAGTTCGGGGTTCAATGCCGTGACGGCCGATTTTTGGGCCTGCGCTTCGGCGTCTCGTTGTTTCTTGTCGAGCTCGTTGAGTGCCTCCTGAATGAGCTCGGGATGGCTCATCAGATAGGATTTAACGATCTCGCCGATCTCAGCCTTCTTGGCATCGGTGAAAGGTTTTTCTTGAGCCTGGACGCTGCTCGCGGCAACCGCAAGACCAATCATAACGAGGAGAGGGCGGATAAAACGCATGATGGTCAATTCCTGTGATCGGCGGTTGATCGGTTAATTCGATTTTGGCTTACGGTAGTTAAGAATGTCATCGGCCTTAAGTGCCGCCGGTGAACCGGCGGGCAATAGGCCTTTTGCTTTGGCGGCGTGATTAACCGCGCTTTGCATGTCGCCCAACAGCATCGCTTCCTGAGCGGCACTGAATTCGGCCATGCCGATATTGTCTTTCTGATTATAGGCAATGGCGAGTTGCCGCCAATTCTCAATGTCGTCCGGCTCCCGCTGGCTCGCATTGGTCAATTCACGGATGCCTTCGTCAACTAAAGTGCGGTCGCCGCTGGCAATGAGCGCACGCCCCAAAAGCCCGCGAATGAGCCCGGCTTCGGGCACTGCGCTGCTCGCCCGCCGCAACGCCGAGACGGCCTCGCGCGCTTGACCAAATTCAAGCAGAACCTGACCCTTCAATTCCCAGAAATACGGATTGGCCGGCTGCGCCCTCAGAAGTTCATCAATTTGAGCAAGGGCTTCTGGCGTTTTCTTATAGCGATAATTCACGATCGCGCGGGCATAACGCGCGGGCAATGACATATCGGATTGGGGGTAACGACGGGCAACTTCCTCGCTCTTCGCCGCGAAACCATAAAGCTTGGCCCGCATCATTTCGTGCCGGGCAACCAACGATGCCTGATCCTTTGCGGCATAGGCTGAGCTCGATGAAGCAAGTTGCTCGAGGCTGGCGATACGATCCTGCGGAGCGGGATGGCTCATGAGATAGGGGTCGACGCCATCAAGCTTGAACATCTGATCATCGGAAAGTCTTTTGAACGTATCAACAAGGCCCTTCGGTGACTGGTTGGTTGCCGCGAGATATTTGATCGCCGCGCGATCAGCGGCTTGCTCTTCGCCGCGCTGATAAGAGAGCATTGCACGGGCGGCGAGCTCCTGCGCGCCGAGCATAATGCCCATCCCACCATTGCCTGCATTCATACTGCGATTGCCTGAGCCCGCAACCATGGCCCCTGCACCGAGGACCATGCCCGCTGTCGCCATAATTTGAGCCATACCGGCTCGTTCGCGCTGCAACGTTAAATGGCCGCCGGCGATATGGCCCGCCTCATGGGCGATGACGCCAATGATCTCGTTGGGCGATTTTGATTCCATCAACGCGCCGATATTCACGAACATCCGCCGTCCGGTTGTCACGAAGGCGTTGAAGGACCGGTCATCGATCAAGGCGATTTTGATCGAGCCTTTGGCAATGCCGGCGGCATTGAAAATGGGGTTTGCGTAGTCCTTGAGAAGTGCCTCAATCTCCGTATCGCGGATCACGCCGTGCCGAACCTGTGCCTGTGCCGCCGGGGTTAGGGTCACGCTCGTGAAAAAAAGGGCAGCACTCGCCAACGCGCCCCAGTTCAAAGAAGCGCGGGCCGATTTAACGGGCGGAGGTGAGAACAGCGACAGCAAATTGAATCTAACGTGTGTTGGAGCGGCACGACATCCATTGACCTTGAAAATGGCCATTAAACAAGGCCGAAGCAAGGCGTTTGCATCAAATCACACGCATATCTTGCCCTAACCCGCCTTTCCCCTTACATCTCGCGGCCGCAAACCGGAACCAGTCCCATGTCCGAATTTAAGCCTAAATCTGACTTTCTGCGCGTTCTCTCCGAGCGCGGCTATATCCATCAATGCTCCGATTTCGCGGGGCTTGATGAAAAAGCACGTAAAGAGCGGATTACGGCCTATGTCGGTTATGATTGCACTGCATCGTCGCTCCATATTGGTAATTTGATTTCGGCGATGATGCTGCATTGGTTGCAGCAGACCGGACATCGGCCGATTACATTGATGGGGGGCGGCACGACGCGCGTTGGCGATCCTTCGGGAAAAGATGAGACGCGCAAGCTGCTGACCGTTGATCAGATTGAAGCAAACAAAAACAGCATCAGAGGCGTGTTCTCGCGCTTCTTGGATTATGGCGCGACGGGCACGGGCGCGATCATGGTCGATAATGCCGAGTGGCTCACGAAACTCAATTATATCGACATGTTGCGCGATATTGGTCGCCACTTCTCAATCAACCGCATGTTGACGATGGATTCAGTAAAGCTCCGGCTTGAGCGCGAGCAAGAACTGTCATTCATCGAATTCAACTACATGATCTTGCAGAGCTACGACTTCGTCGAATTGTCGCGCATGCATGATTGTTGTTTGCAGATGGGCGGTTCAGATCAATGGGGCAATATCGTCAATGGTGTTGAACTTGGTCGCCGCATGGGATCGCAACAACTTTACGCGCTGACGACACCGCTACTTACAACAGCGTCCGGCGCGAAAATGGGCAAGACGGCCTCGGGCGCAGTATGGCTTAATGCTGATGTCTTCAGCCCTTACGATTACTGGCAATATTGGCGTAACACCGAAGATGCTGATGTGGGTCGGTTTCTAAAACTTTTTACTATTCTACCACTTGCCGAAATTGCGCGACTTGAAGCGCTGGCTGGTTCTGAAATCAACGAAGCCAAGAAGGTCCTCGCGACTGAAGCGACCGCTTTGTTACATGGTCGCGCGGCCGCCGATGAGGCTGCTGAAACGGCGCGGAAGACTTTTGAGCAAGGTGTTGCCGCCGATACATTGCCGACAATTTCGATCAGCGCGATCGAATTAGATGCAGGAATTGGTGTGTTATCCGCTTTTGTTACCGCTGGTCTCGTTCCCTCAACCGGTGAAGCGCGTCGTCAAATTCAGGGCGGGGGATTGCGCGTCAATGATGAGCTCGTGAGCGATCCGCGTTCCGTTCTTCGCGAAGCGAATTTGCGTGACGGTGTGATCAAGTTATCAATGGGTAAAAAGCGCCATATTCTGCTGAAGCCGAATTGATCATTGCGCCTTAGGAACATCGGCAGGGGGCTTTACGCCCTCACCGGGTGTGCGATCTTCGAACAGTTTCCGCAAAAAGCCCGGCGCGACAACGGAAAGCGGATTATAACTGATTGAGGGCGATGAAAGTGGCCCCACCGCGCGATAATTGATCGAGAAAATGCCCTCATTCTCGCCGCCGAGCAATTGCCCGATCAAGGGTAGTTTATTGAAGATATTATTGACGATGTAAGCGGGAACAATCGCGCCGCGCAGATCGATGCCGCTCTTTGCGTAATCAATTGTGCCTTCAATCGACGCGCCGATCACGGGACCAGAAATCACACCATCTTTGACAGTGATACGACCAGACCCCAAGGTGAAACTCGCGGCCAAGCGATTGAATTGCACATTACGCGGATCAGTGATGATCGGCTTGCCACCGGGCGCACCGGGTTGCGCGTTAAGCTGGGCAAGTACCTCTTCATCAAGAATAGCGAAGCGTCGAACTGAAATTGTGCCATCGAGCGGTTCACCTGTCGCGGCAATCTGTAACGACAGCGCGCCTGTATTCATTCGCTTATAGATGTCGGTAAACCGCAAAAGCGCGCCGGCATCGGCTGTTTGGATCACAAAGACGGACTGACCATTTTCACCACGAGCCGGCTGCGCGATCACCGCTTGCTGAGCTAATTTCCCATCAATACGTAGTTCTTTGAGAGCACCGCTCTTTGTTTGAATGCGTATATCGGCATTGCGCATGACCTCGCTGTTGAAACCCGTTAAAGTGCCAACTTTCAAATCGAGATCGACGTCTTGCCCGGACGTCGTAGCATTTTTACCCGGAGCGGTTATAGTTTTGATCAAGGCGCGGCCATCGAGCGTATCGCCCTGTATCTTTACGCGATAACCTTGGGGAAGGCGTTCGAAGCTCGCAGATACTTTGTCATTCGCGATCACTCTTAATTGAGTGAGTGAAACAGATTTCAGATCGCCATCGGGTGATATCTCCGCGCTCCCTTTGAGCGAAATAGATGAGTCATCAAAAATCAAATCACCGAGTTTGATCGATTGATCAGGAAGAAGCGCGAAAGTAAATGTTGCTTTGCCGGACTTTCCCGCTGGTCGGGTCCATCCGGGAATGAGGCCATTGACGGAGGCTTTCTGTAAGTCGAGATCGCCGGTACCTCGAATTTTTTGTCCGCCAATCCCCGTCAATTTCAACGTCAGAGTCACGGGACCATTGAGAAGATTTTGCGTACGCATTTGTTTCTTCTCACGTAACGCATCGTCAATAATCATGGAGACGGTCGCGTCTTGAGTAGCGGCACTTTTTGCTTGCCGTAATTCAAACTGCGATTGGGCGCCTGCGAGCAAGCCTTCACCATTTATAAGGAGCCCATCGCCATTCACTTTTATGCGGACCGTTCCGTTCTCAAGTGGCTCGCGTCCAAAAGCATGGTCGGTTTGAAAATTTTGAAAGACGCCTTCGGCGCTCACCTCGATCTCTTGAGGTTTTAAATCAGGCTTTTGTACGAAATGGAGTTTGATATCCATCTGCATCGTGCCACTCGTCTGCATCGGATCGAGTGATGGTGCGCTTACAGATTTCAGCATCTCCGCTTGCATGGCGGTGGCGAAATCGGAAGCCGATCCCTGAAGACGAAAGGCAACATCGGCCGGGGCGGGGATACTATCAGTATTAGGCACGCGATAAGTGCCCGATGGCATGTCGAGCGTGCGGCCTTCAGGCAACTCGAGCTGGCCGCGATCAATATCGATACCAACGGTCTTGCCCGTGGCGCGGACGCGACCCTTCATGTGAACAAGGCGCGGTAGTCCTTTGTCAACGCGCATGATGCCGTCTGTAAAGGATAGATCAAGCGACACGGTTGAATCGGGGATCGGTTTGCCGGCTAAGGCGGCAGCGAGACTTTGAGGGTCAAGATCCAGCGCATACCGCGCTTCGCTCATCATGCCCGCCTCAATCGATTGACCAAGATAGGTTCTAACTTCCGGGACAAGAAAGCTGGGCCAAAACGCAAGCACATTTAAAGTCGATGAATTCTTAGCGTTGAGAAAAAGGCGGAAACCATCTCGGCCTTCGGCCGCGCCGATGAGAGCGTTACCGGTTAAGTTCAGCTCAGGCCCGATGATTTCAAGAGCATCGATCCGCGTGGCTTTAAATCCGGCGATGATCGTGCCGCTTAAGGAAAAGCGATCAATTGTAATAGGAGGTCGGCCCGTGCCGTCACCCATCATGGTCGCGCCGCCACTGCGTAAGATAAAATCCCATCCTTCTTCAGCGAGATGCGGTAGCCGAACTTCTCCACTAATTCGCCAATGCGTTTCTGCGCTGGCAAATTCAATGAGCGGGATGACAATGCGTGATGCATCATCAGAGAGCGCAAACTCCCCTTTGACTTCATCAACACGAATAGGGGGGGCTCTCGGGTCATCGAGAATAATTGTTGTGCGCCCGCCTTTGATGGCGCCTTTCAATCCCGTCAACTGGCTTTTGCTATCAACATCAACAGTTAGCTCAAGCGACAAGGGCATGTCGGTGCGCAAGGGAATGCTTCCCCGTTCGGCAAAGCCAAGAATTTCTGAAACACGGAGATCCGATGTCTTTAAATTCAATTGCCGCGCTTCACCCGTTTTCCCTTTCAATGACGCTTGAACGCGCCATGGACCATTATCTGAGTCAGCACCAAGATCGAAATCAATCTGTTGATCAGTCAGGCGTTCAAATGATAAAGTGAGGTTACGGTAACGAAGGGATCGTCCGCGACGCTGATCGTCAATCCGCAGAATGCCATTATGGAGCGTCGCTTTTTCGAGAATGCCCAAGGGACTATCATGCATGGACAACGCATCGATAAAGGCTCCAATTGCGAGTGG
>CANGSG010000085.1 GCA_947456435.1 Hyphomicrobiales bacterium | reverse complement strand
CCCTTCTTGCCAAAGATCCAAAACTTCAAAGTCCGCGTGGCGAAGCCATCCGCATCCTTCTTTATCTCTTTGAACGCGATGAAGCGATCAGGCTTGTGGGGGCAGGTTAGACGGATTTGAAATCCGCAGAGACGCTGAAGCGGCTGTAGGCTGAATGAGCCCCGCTGACATGATGAGCTTCGCGCCATCATCGATCGAGATCGACAAATCGATTACTTCTTTTCGCTTCACATAAACGAAAAAACCCGTTGTGGGATTGGGTGTGCACGGTAAGAAGACCGACACATAGTCATCGTCACCCGGCAATGCTGCGCGGATTTCACCCTCAGGCGCGGTTGAAAGAAACACCAAAGACCAAAGGCCTTTGCCGGGATATTCGATCAAGCCCACTTTTCGGAAACTTGTTCCTTGTTGCGAGAAGATCGTTTCAAAAACTTGTTTCACGCCTTTATAGAGCCCGCGAACGACAGGCATGCGCCCGAGCAGCGTTTCACCAAAGCCGATGAGCCAACGTCCAACAAGATTGGCGGTCAGAAAACCCAGCAGGGTCAAACTGACAAAAGCGATGATTAACCCAAGGCCCGGAAGATTATAGGGCGTCATCCATTCGGGAAACATGCCCGAGGGGATCAGCGGCTTAAACCATGAATCAATCAAGCCAATGATCCAGGTCGTAATATAGACAGTTACCGCAAGAGGGCCGGCCACAATGATACCGGTGAGAAAATAACCACGTATCTTTTGACCAACAGTGGGCCGCACAGCGGCCACCGGATCAAAAGGCCCTGGTTTCGAGGATGGATCGGGCGTTTGCGGTTGTGACGTCATTCTAAAAATGTAGCGCGCTTCGCTTTCGAACGGAAGAGGCTCACTCGACCGTTACAGATTTCGCAAGATTGCGCGGCTGATCGACATCTTTACCAAGCGCAACCGCGGCATGATAGGCGAGCAACTGTACGGGAACAGAATAGACTATCGGCGCAAAACGCGGATTCATTTTGGGCATTTCAATGCCGGCTACAGGTTTTAAACCCGCCTCGTGAAGCCCTTCACGATCCGAAATCAAAATAATCCGTCCGCCCCGTGCGGCGACTTCCTGCATATTAGAAACGGTCTTTTCATAGATGTGATCATGCGGGGCGATCACGATCACGGGCAAGGTCTCGTCAATCAACGCAATTGGCCCATGCTTTAATTCACCGGCGGCATAGGCCTCTGCGTGAATATAGGAAATTTCCTTAAGCTTCAGCGCCCCTTCAAGCGCAAGCGGATAGCTCGTGCCGCGACCGAGATAGAGCACGTCTTTCGCCTTCGCCATATCATGCGCAACATGCTCAATATGGGCTTCGCTCTTCAGTGCTTCGACCATCAAGGCCGGAACCGCAACAAGATCGCTTACAAAGCTTTGCTCATCAGCTTCCGACAAAGTGCCCCGCGCGCGACCCGCCGCAATCGCCAAACATGCGAGTGCCGTCAATTGGCACGTAAACGCCTTTGTTGAAGCAACACCAATTTCAGGGCCAGCAAGAGTGGGAATCACGACATCGCTCTCGCGCGCGATTGAAGAGGTCGGCACATTCACAACCGATAAAATAGATTGGCCCTGCGCTTTCGCATAACGAAGCCCTGCGAGCGTATCGGCCGTTTCACCCGATTGTGAAATGAAAATGGCCAAGCCCCCTACTGTCAAAGGCGCTTCGCGATAACGGAACTCAGACGCGACATCGACTTCAACCGGAATGCGAGCCAATTGCTCAAACCAATATTTTGCAACATGGCCGGCATAGCTCGCCGTACCACAGGCTGTAATCGTAATCCGCGAAAGTGCTTTCCAATCAAAAGGTAGATCAACAGGCAAGCGCACTTTACCCGCATTCATATCAATGTAATGCGCCAGTGTACGACCAACAACTTCGGGCTGCTCGGCAATTTCTTTCGCCATGAAATGACGGTGATTGCCTTTATCAACGAGATAGGCGCCCGCGCCGCTTTTTTGTTTAGCGCGTTTGACAACCGCATTCGTCAGATCATGAAACTCGGCACCCTCGCGCGAAAGGACAACCCAATCGCCTTCTTCGAGATAGGTTACGGTGTCGGTAAAGGGCGCGAGCGCCAACGCATCGGACCCCAGATACATTTCGCCTTCGCCATATCCAACAGCCAATGGCGCGCCCTGCCGCGCACCAATCAGCAGATTGTCATGACCTGAAAACACAAAACCCAAAGCAAAGGCGCCTTTGAGTTTTGGCAAAACTTCGGCAATCGCTTTTGTCGGATCATTCGTTTTACGCAAGGCACGATCAACAAGATGAACAACCGCTTCCGTGTCGGTTTCACTCGCAAACTGGATACCTTCGTGTTCTAACTCGGCTCGTAATTCACGAAAGTTTTCAATGATGCCGTTATGCACAACCGCGACACGATCTGTTGCATGCGGATGCGCGTTATCTTCGGTGGGGCGACCATGCGTGGCCCATCGCGTGTGACCAATCGCGCTATGTCCTGAAAGCGGATGGGCTGCCAATTTCGCCGCGAGATTTTTAAGCTTTCCTTCAGCACGTATGCGCTCAATTCGACCATCAGCGGCCAAAGACGCCACGCCCGATGAATCATAACCGCGATATTCAAGGCGCTTTAAAGCTTCAATCGCTTGCGCTGCCGCAGGCTCGGTGGACAATATGCCGACAATACCGCACATCTTCAGTCACATCCCTCAATGATCCGTCGCTTTCCTAGCGAAAGGACCGAAAAATTCCAAAACACATTGAGTTTCAATTCGTGACGATGCCCCGAACGCAAAACCCTGCTGATTATTTCTGATCCTTGGCTTTCTTTTTAGCTTCGCTCGCCGCACGGAAACGCGCGCCCCAACCGTCTTTGGCCAATTGCTTGCCGCGCGCGACCGCCAATTGATCAGGTGCCACATCTTTGGTGATCACTGAACCCGAGCCAACATATGCGCCATCGCCAATGGAGATGGGGGCGACGAGTGATGAATTCGCACCAATAAACGCACCGGCACCGATGACGGTCTTATATTTGAAAAACCCATCATAATTGCAGGTGATCGTGCCTGCCCCGATATTGGCTTCAGGACCCACTTCGGCATCACCAATATAACTCAAGTGACTAACTTTCGCGCCCGCGCCTATATTTGCTTTTTTAAGCTCAACGAAATTACCAATCTTCGCGCCCGCACCCACATGCGAGCCGGGCCGCGAGCGTGCAAAGGGACCAAGCGATGCAGCACTCTCGATGACCGTATCTTCCAAATGACTGAACGCGTGGATCACAACCTGATCGGCGACCTTTACGCGCGGGCCAAAATAAACATATGGCTCGACGTCAACATCGCGACCAAGCACCGTATCAAAACTCATATGAACCGTTTCAGGCGCTTGCAGCGTTGCGCCATTTAGCATCGCTTTACGGCGTAAACGGTTCTGCATCAGCGATTCCGCTTTTGCGAGTTGAACGCGATCATTGACACCCATAACTTCATCTTCAGGTGCGAGCGCAAAACTTGTCGCCAAATCACGCGACCGCGCGATGCCCACAATATCGGTAAGATAAAATTCTTTTTGTGCGTTGTTGCGATCAATGGCATCAAGAAGGGAGAGCGCTAAAGCGCCATCAACCGCCATAAGACCAGAATTGCAAAGGCGGATCATACGTTCCGACTCCGATGCATCCTTATGTTCGCGAATGGCATCAAGTGTTGCGCCCTTGGTCACAAAGCGACCATAGCCCGTCGGGTCCGCCGCTTCGAAACCGAGCGCGACAACGGCATTACCCGCTTCAAGCCGCTGCCGCATCGCCACAAGCGTTGCCGTTTCAAGCAAAGGCGTATCGGCAAAGAGAATGATGATTTCGTTATAGCCGCGCGCTAACGCCTCGCGCGCCGCCAAAACCGCATGAGCTGTTCCAAGCCGTTCCGTTTGAACGAAGAGTGAGGCCGCTGGAAATTGAGCGCGCGCTTCCGCTTCCACATCCGGCCGCTGCGGGCCGACAACAACGGCAACATCCGCGATGCCCGCCTCTTTAACCGATGCCAGCACATGACCCAGCATGGACCGCCCTGCGATGTCATGGAGCACTTTGGGTCGGGAGGACTTCATCCTCGTTCCCTCACCCGCCGCTAAAACAACCGCGAGGCAGCGCCGCTCAGATCCCGTAGCCTGCATTTTCTCTGACCGTCCTTCTTACTGATCCGCCGATTCGGCTTGCGGACCATCCCGTTCTCTAGTGGAAATCGATGAACACAATATGAGTGAGGGGCATTTAAGGCCTAGATGCGGCGGTTTCGCCTATTGACCGACCACCCCCCACCCTTTAGGCAGGGCACGCGTTAAGAGCGCGTAGCTCAGCCGGTAGAGCAACTGACTTTTAATCAGTAGGTCCCGGGTTCGAATCCCGGCGCGCTCACCACCCCGCCCCTTACCGGCAGGCAGGGTCATTAATGGAGATTGCCGCTCGTTTTTGTGCGCGGCGTCCAATTCACCTCGCGCTCGCTCTCTTCGCCGGATTCGGCACTATCGGCCGCTGCCAGCGCTTCGGCTTCCGCCACACCCGTGCGCACCGCCTGTCCGGTGGCCGCCAAAACATCAAGCGCATCAGCAGGATGGCTCGTATAGCCAACAATATAGCCCAATTCCGCCATCAAACGTGCGGCGAGATCAGTTCCTGACACACCCGCTGCTTCAGAAAGCGAGGGAATGATATCATTGGCCAAAGTTTCAACAAGCTGCTCAATGCGATCGGATTCCGCCTCGTCCAGATCCTTGAGTGCCACTTCGATGACGGTGGAAGCCATAGGCGAATCTCCTCGAGACGACTCATGAAACCATGAAAACCGGAAAAGAAGAAATCGCCCGGAACATGAACGCCTCATGACACCCGCCAAAGCGGGGCCCCTCTCTATCGGCCAAAAGCTTGAGATGGGTCAAGGAAAAGCGGCAGCATCCTCGTTAAGCTCCGTCCTAATGTCCGGCCTATCGCTAGGCCGCTGACTCCCCCTCCCTGAAATTTATCAAAAATGGAGCGTTCCCATGCGGTCTTTGATTCCCTCACTTTGGAATAACAACCGAAGCACCCAATTCGATCCCTTTCAGTCTCTCCGGCGCGATATGCAGGACATGTTCGGCATGATCGAGCGCCGCCTGCCCGACACTGAACCCAACGGACATTTTCTGACGATGCCCTCGCTCGATCTTGCGGAAACGAAGGACAATATCGAAGTCACAGCGGAACTGCCGGGTGTTTCTGAAAAAGACATTTCCGTATCGCTTGAAGGAAATCGCCTAATTATCAGTGGAGAAAAGAAAAAAGAGGCCGAACAGAAGGGTAAGGATTATTATGTGAGCGAGCGGAGCTTCGGCGCCTTCAGCCGCACGATTCCGCTTGAATTTGAGCCCGCATCCGACGCCATTGACGCCAAATTTGACCATGGCGTACTCAAAATCTTGGTCAAAAAGCCCGCTGACATTCGCGCGAAAGCGAAAGAAATCCCGGTCAAAACCGCATCCTAATTGTGACCTTAACCCAAACTATGTCATGACCCTGGCACGAGGCGTGGTTCGTGTCGGGGTTTTTAATGACGGGTCGGACAATACCTGCGGTCATACTGGTAGGCGGCCAAGGCACACGGATGGGCGGTGTCGACAAACCCTTGATAGCTTTATCCGGCCAAACGCTGCTCGCTTATGTCGTGGCAGCGCTTCGTCCGCAGGTCAGCCAAATTGCGCTCGCGACGCAGAGCAACCCCGAGCCTTTTCAATCTTTCGGCCTTCCTCTCCTGCCGGATTCCGTAACGGGCCAGGGACCGCTCACTGGGCTAGGATCCGCTCTCGATTGGGCACGCCGCGAACACCCGACGGCGAGCCATGTGGCTATAGTCGCGGGGGATACGCCCTTCTTGCCAGCAAACCTTATCGCCAGACTTCTGACCGCAAATCCCTTGATCGACCAGTGTTCCTTTGCAAAATCAAAAAGCCAAATCCATTACTCTACAGGTGTTTGGCCCATATTACCTCATGTTAAACTTGAAGATTATTTAGAACAAGACAATGATCGGTCTTTACGGGGACTCGCCAAAAAAATTGGGTTTAATACTGTTGAATGGACCGACAACGACGATCCGTTTTTCAACATCAACACGCCCGATGATCTTGCTAAAGCCGAGCGCCGTTTAAAGCGCTTATGACCGCGTAAGCACGCCGAGCACCTCTTCCACAGGCGCCGCATGAGCCACAATAAAATCCGCAATCGCTTCAATATCCGCAAGATCGAATGACGGGCGGACCGTGATTGCCTCCGGATGATCAGTCGCAACGGCGAGAATTCTCTCATCGTCCGGATGGAGGAAGGCTTTGCCATTCTCGGCCCGATGGATCTCGATTTTCGGATAGGCTTCCGATTTGAAGCCTTCGACAATCACAAAATCGACCGGCGTCATCAGCGTGAGAAGCTTTTTGAGATCAGGCTCATCATCACCCCGCAGCTCATGCATCAAGGCAAAACGCTCGCCCGACACAATCAACACTTCCTTGGCGCCCGCCTCGCGATGCGCAAAGGAATCTTTGCCCGGATGATCGATATCGAACCGGTGATGCGCGTGCTTCACGGTGGACACAGAAAAGCCGCGCGCGACCAAGCTCGGCAAGAGACGTTTGATCAAAGTCGTCTTGCCTGCGCCGCTCCAGCCCGCCAACCCCATCATCCGCATCATCACTGTCCTTAACATCGTCAGACCCCGCTTTGACGCGCTGGCCGCAATTTGTCAAAATTGAACAAATGACAATCACGACGCTCGACCTAAATGGGCTTAAATGCCCTCTGCCGGCACTGCGCACGCGCAAGGCCTTGGGACGCCTTCAAAGAGGCGCGCGCCTTCTGGTGTTGGCGAGTGATCCCATGGCGGCGATCGATATTCCTCATGCCATTCACGAGACGGGTGATCGACTCATTGAACAGACACGTAACGAGGAAAACCTGTCCTTTCTGATTGAGAAAAGCTGACCCCCCAAAGAAGGAGATCGCCTTATGGTTTTGACCTTCGCCTTCCGCCTCGCCTTTGTGCTTGTTCTCCTCACCGGATCAATGTCAGCCGCGCGCGCAGACACGGCGACCGAAATTCAAACAATTATTGCAGATCAGCTCGACGCCTTTGGCAAAGATGACGACACCCGTGCCTATGACCACGCGGCTGAGGTAATCAAACGCATCTTCCCTACAAAATCGATTTTCATGGAGATGGTGCGCACCGGCTATCCGCCAATCTATCGTGCAAAATCGTGGAGCTTTAACGAGCCCACACCGCTCGATAATGGCTATTCGCAAATCGTGAAATTGACTGACGACCAAGGCCGCATTTGGAACGCGCTCTATACGCTTGAACGCGACAGCAATGGGACTTGGAAAATAACCGGCTGCCGGCTCTTGAAGAGCGAGGGGATGGTTTAGACGCGGACTTAACCCGTCATTGCGAGTAAAACAGAACGCGTCATTTGTAAGTGCATAAACCTCAGCCCGTCATTGCGAGGTAAGGAGCGTTTTGCGCAGCGAATGAAAAGGTCCAGTGGACCTTTTCAAGCGACGAACGCGAAGCAATTCAGTTGGAGTGTCAGAATAAAGCGCCATTGAGCCATTGCGCTCTGATAACAACCACCAGCTGGATTGCTTCGCGTTCGCTCGATATGACGGTTTATGAGTCTCTCGCTCTAGATAACTATTAAACTAAGCCAACCGCGACAACGCCTCGCTCAACTTAGCCTGACGCTCGGCGAATTCTGCGCGGCGTTCATGCTGCTCATCGACAATCTCTTCCGGCGCGCGCGCCATAAAGTCGGCATTGTTGAGCTTGGCATCAATTTTCGCCATCTCTGACGCGATCTTCTCAAGCTCTTTCTTCAAACGCGATTGCTCGGCTGCAATGTCGATCACGCCTGCGAGCGGCAGGGCTGACACTTCACCACGGATCACCATCTGCGCCGATTGCGCGGGCGGTTGATCTGCAAACGAAATATCAGACAGACGCGCGAGACGCTTCAACATATCATTCCAGCGCGTCGCGCGATCCCGCGTTGCAGCGGAAGCAGCAACAAGCACGAGTGGAATCTGCGTACTCGCAGGCACGTTGATTTCGTTACGTGCTGACCGGATTTCAGTG
>CANGSG010000084.1 GCA_947456435.1 Hyphomicrobiales bacterium | reverse complement strand
CAATCCGGCACTGATGTTGATCATCAGCGCAAGAATAGCAGAATTGAATGCGAACGCGGTCACACAATGAATAACAGTGACGCGTCGCATTTCAGGGGAGACGGTTGATACATCAGCCGTCTGTGCCGCACAGGCGATAACAAAAGAATAATAAAGAAAATCACGATAATCGGGCTCACGATTTCCGGGAAATAAAAGCCCACCATGCTCACCCTTGGCGTCGGTGTGATAAAAGAGATTTGCGTAATGCAGCGCAAAGATCATGTGCGTAAATGCCCATGATAAAGCGACGGTGCCTGCGGTGAGAGCGAAGATCAGGACAAAAGGTTGGCCAGCCGATTTGCTTGCGCCGAGCTCGGCAATGATCGCGCCAAAACTGATGATCGTTCCCGCCAGCGTCGCGAATAGAATGATCCAATCACCTTCATCGTAAAATGATGAACGATTGCGACAGGATTGTACGTTTGACTGAATCATCAAGCGTCCCGTTGTTACGATGTAAAATAAAGCGAGCCCATCCCACGCCAAGATTAATCGTGTTAATCGGCTAAACTTCTCAGGCAATAACAACGCAATCAGTATACCCACAATCAAAGCAATGAAGAGACGGGCATGGCTGGTGACGAGACGTGTCAGTCGTGCAGAGGCCCGAGCCATAATCAGTGCCCTCGTTTCACAATGAAATGTGCAATCGCGCGCAGCATATCGGCATCAGGACCGAAGCTTCCGAGCGCCTCAAGTGCGGTGCGTGCAAGGCGATCCCGTTCGGCTTTTGCAGCGTCGAGCCCCAGGAGTTGAACCAGCGTCCCTTTACCCCGATCAGCGTCTTTGCCGGCTTCTTTGCCAAGCGTTGCGGTGTCAGCTTCGACGTCAAGAATGTCATCAGCAATCTGGAACGCGGCACCCACCGCGCGGCCATAGGCTTTGAGCGCATTTTGCGTTGGTGCGGATGCGCGTCCGAGAATACCACCAGCCTCGACCGCGAAGAGTAACAAGGCGCCCGTCTTCATGGCTTGTAATTGTCGGATGTCACGCTCTGAAAGCGTGAGCGGCTTGCGATCGGTTTCATAACGGCCCTCGGCTTCGAGATCGAGCGCTTGCCCGCCCGCCATGCCGCCAAGCCCTGCCGCGCGCGAAAGGGCCAAGACGAGATCAAGGCGAACAGCTGCGTCGGGATGAATCTCTGGTCGGGCCATCACGTCGAAGGCGAGCGTCAGGAGCGAGTCTCCCGCAAGGATCGCCATGGCATCGTCATAGACTTTGTGAACGGTCGGTCGGCCGCGACGTAAATCATCATCATCCATGGCAGGCAGGTCATCATGGACGAGGGAATAGCAATGAATGAGTTCGAGAGCGGCGCCCGCCAGGAGAGCGGCATCAGGGTCCGCGCCGCAGAGCCGGGCACTCTCGACGAGCAAAAAGGGGCGTAGCCGCTTGCCACCACCCAGCGCCCCATGCCGCATTGCCGCCAAGAGGCGGGAAGGGCGTGTGGTTTCACCCTGAAGAGCCTCGGCCGTTAGCAGGCGCTCGAGCAGTACCTCGATTGAATGACCCGTTTCCTGAAGCCGGGTCTGGAAAAGATCGGCAGCGCCCACCATCGGATTACGCCTCAATTGTCTATGTTCTGTCCCTTTCGGCTTGCCTGATGGGTGTGTCGGGGTCAAGCGGGGCAAGATCAGACAGAATTTTTCGAAATGATCTTCGCCTTCAGTCTAGCCAGGTCGAGAGCTTCTCTGTATAAGCCCGGCTTCCGAATTCATTCCGGCATGGTCTGACCGTGCCCTTCAGCCGATCCGACACGGAGTTTCCGATGGCCGTTCCTAAACGAAAAACCTCCCCCTCGAAGCGTGGCATGCGCCGCTCTGCTGATGCGCTTGCTGCCCCGACCTATGTCGAAGACAAGGACTCGGGCGAATTGCGCCGTCCGCATCATGTCGATCTCAAGACCGGCATGTACAAAGGTCGTCAGATTTTGAAGGCGAAAAAAGAAGCCTGATTTCAGGCTGCGTGATCGAGCGAGTCCGCCCGGAATGCTGTGCGGACCGCAAGATCCGAGTCCATGACGAGGGAATAAGCCGCGGCGCCTGAATAGGGCGCCGTTTTGCTTTTTGCGTCGGCGTTGCGGGCGCTTTGACCAGCGATCAGTTGCACGAGAAAACGCGCATCAGGCTTTGCCGCAAGAATAGCGGCATGCTTGATACGCTTCAGCTCGTTTGGCGACCGTAAGGTGCTCATAACTGATCTCAGAAAAGAAACAGGGGCGAAAAGGTAATCAAACTGAAGAAATCCGGCCGTCGGAATGATTTTTTTGTCTGATGACAAGCAAATCCGCACTCGGGCGACGAGCGTGTAGCACAGGCGAATTTAAAAGTTAACAGTGACTTAACCTAATAATTAGATGACCTAACGTAATATTACCTTAGGTCAATCGCTACCTAACCGGTCAAGTTTCTTCTGCATCTCGGCGATTTGTTGTTTCAAAGTTGCGAGGTCATCGACCGAGGATGCCTCGGCTGCGGAGGCGGCCTTTTCCGTATCGGCAGTCGTGGTCGTTGAGGCCATTTTCGTAAAGGGAGAGAACATTGAAAAGGCTTCCCGAAACATTTCCATGTTCTTTTGGCCGAGGTCTTCCATCATGCCGAACGCGTCTTTTCCGAAGGCGTTCGCAAACTGATCACGAAATTTCGACTGATTTTCGGTCAACATCTTGATTGAATTTTCAAGATAGGTTGGCACAAAGGCCTGCATACTATCGCCATAATAGGAAATAAGTTGACGCAGAAAATTGATCGGCAGAAGATTTTGACCTTCTTTGCCTTCTTGATCGAAAATAATCTGCGCCAAAACAGATCTTGTGATGTCCTCGCCCGATTTCGCATCGAAGACGGCGAATTCGTCACCCCGCTTCACCATGACCGCTAAATCTTCCAGCGTCACATAAGTGCTTGTGCCCGTATGATAGAGGCGGCGGTTAGCATATTTTTTGATGACGATGGGCTGATCTTTGGTCGCCATGGGGTCTGACTGTCCTTGCTTACTACTTATTCGAAGCCAAAGCCCGAAATACCGGAATTTCAGTAAGTTGGACAGGAAAAACGCATCAAAAGCAAGCATTCACCGCAAGACCTACGACTAAAGCCGTCTAACTGAGATTCCTTATTGACCTTGACGTCAGCCTTAGGGCCCGCGATGAAGACTTTAATTTTGAAAAGGCTCGACACGCGCAGGGTGGGGTCCTTATCCCGGTCCGTTCTGGGGTTATTTTCGCCAAGGAGGATATAATGGCATCCGAAGACATCGTAATAGTAGGTGCTGCCCGGACTCCGGTCGGGTCGTTCAATGGGGCGTTATCATCAGTTCCGGCGCATGAGTTGGGCGCGATTGCGATCAAGGCCGCCCTGACGCGGGCCAAAGTTGAAGCCGCCGAAGTGGAAGAAGTCATTCTTGGTCAGATCCTCACCGCAGGGCAGGGTCAAAATCCGGCGCGGCAAGCCGCTATGAAAGCGGGCATCCCGCAAGAGGCGACGGCATGGGGTCTCAACCAATTATGTGGCTCGGGCCTTCGTGCGGTTGCCGTCGGCCTGCAACAGATTGCCAATGGCGACGCCAAAATAATCGTCGCCGGCGGTCAAGAATCGATGTCGCAATCCCAGCATGTCGCGCATCTGCGTAACGGCACCAAAATGGGCGATATGAAATTCCTCGATTCTATGTTGCGCGACGGTTTGCTCGATGCGTTCCAAGGCTATCACATGGGTACAACAGCCGAGAACATCGCCACCAAATGGCAGATCAGCCGCGATGAGCAGGATAATTTCGCCGTCGGTTCGCAGAACAAAGCCGAAGCCGCACAGAAGGCAGGCAAGTTCCGTGATGAAATCGTTTCAGTCACGATCTCTTCGAAGAAGGGCGATGTGGTGGTGAGCGAAGACGAATATATCCGTCCCGGCACGACCTTTGAAAGCCTCGCGAAATTGAAGCCAGCCTTCTCCAAAGAAGGAACCGTCACGGCCGGTAACGCTTCGGGCATCAATGATGGCGCGGCGGCACTTGTGTTGATGACCGCCAAGGAGGCCGCAAAACGTGGCCTGACACCGCTTGCGCGCATTGCCTCATGGGCAACGGCGGGCGTTGATCCGGCGATTATGGGTTCCGGTCCGATTCCCGCGACGCGTAGAGCTCTTGAGAAAGCCGGTTGGAAAATCGGCGATCTTGATCTCGTTGAGGCCAATGAAGCCTTTGCCGCGCAAGCGATTGCGGTGAACAAGGATCTGGGTTGGGATACGGACAAGGTCAATGTGAATGGCGGCGCGATTGCGATTGGTCATCCGATTGGCGCGTCCGGCGCCCGTGTATTTGTGACCTTGCTGCATGAAATGCAGAAGCGCAATGCCAAGAAAGGTCTTGCGACCTTGTGCATTGGTGGCGGCATGGGCGTCGCGCTCACAGTTGAACGCTGAACAAGATCTATAAAGTTTAGGGGTGTGCGCCGATGAACGGCTCCGCCCCGTCTTCACTCAGGGAGGGATGAAGCATGGCAAGAGTTGCATTAGTTACGGGCGGATCGCGCGGCATTGGCGCAGCGATTTCTGTTGCCCTCAAACAGGCGGGCTATACGGTTGCGGCCAATTATGCCGGCAATGATGAAGCTGCTGCCTCATTCACAAAAGAAACAGGTATCCCTACCTATAAATGGGACGTTTCGAATTATGATGCCTGCGTGGCCGGCATCGCAAAAGTCGAAGCTGCGCATGGCCCTGTTGAAGTTCTCGTCAACAATGCCGGCATTACGCGTGATGCGATGTTTCATAAGATGACCAAAGATATGTGGGATGCGGTGATCAACACCAATCTCACCTCGCTCTTCAATATGACACGGCCGGTTTGGGAAGGAATGCGCGCACGGAAATTCGGCCGTGTGATCTGTATCTCATCGGTGAATGGCCAGAAGGGTCAAATGGGCCAAGTGAATTATTCCGCCTCCAAGGCGGGTGACCTTGGTTTTGTAAAGGCGTTGGCACAGGAAGGTGCGCGCGTTGGCATCACCGTGAATGCAATATGCCCCGGTTACATTGCGACCGACATGGTGAAGGCGGTTGATCCAGCTGTGATTGAAAAAAATATCCTGCCGCATATCCCGACAGGTCGTCTTGGCGAACCGCATGAAATTGCCCGCGCGGTTGTATTCCTTGCGGCTGAAGATGCCGGGTTTATTACCGGATCGACACTGTCTGCCAATGGCGGTCAATATATGATCTGAGTGACGCCCCTTATTGGCGTAAGGCGTTATCGCGAATTTGGCGTACCGGGCGGAGCAGGGATTCAAGCACCGTCCGGCGTCCGATTAATATATCAACTTCGGCCAACATGCCCGGAGTGATCGGTTTTCCTGGTCCAAAATCTTTTCCTTCCGCCTCAAGTCGCACGCGGAAATAAGGGACACCGCGCTCGTCTTGCAAAGCGTCAGCTGAGATATCGACGACTTTGCCAGCGAGTCCGCCATAAACCGAATAGTCATAAGCTGAAACTTTAACGACAGCCTTTTGACCAGGCCAGATATCCCCACGATCGCTCGGCGCAATCTTAGCTTCAACCGCAACGGCGGCATCGGCAGGCACAATTTCAACGAGCGGCTCACCCGATTTAACAACACCGCCTACGGTTGTCACATGAAGCTTGTTCACAAAGCCATCGATGGGCGCTGCGACTTCTGATCTCAGGCTTCTGTCTTTGAGTGCCGATATGGTCTCTTCAAGCTTTGCTATTTGAAGCTCCGTTTCCGAGCGTTCTTTATCCGCGTCAGACCGGAAGCGGGACCGCGCTTCCCCCATGCGGCGATTAATTTCGCTCATCGCCGCTTCATCGCGCGGTATTTCATGAACGAGATCGGATAATTTCTGCTCGATCTGTTGGAGAGAGCGCTCATTATCAATGAGATCATTGGCAGAAAACGCACCTGCAGCTGCAAGTTTCCGTAAATTTGTTACACGGCGATTCACCAGATCACGCTCGGTTATTGTATTGGCCCATCGTGATTTCGCTTCTGCAAGATCGAGAGATTTCTGTTTGAGTTGATCTTCAAGAATGCCGATTTGTTCCGTCAATGTTTGGCGACGACCAGAAAAAACCTCGCGCTCGCGATCAACAATTTTCGGGATTTCAGTTTCGAGATCCGTCGGGAATTCAACGGTCTCTGCGCCACCCACCTCTGCCGTCAGCCGGATCATTTTCGCGCGGCGGGCTTTAATTTCGAGCTCGGCTTGTGCGAGTTCTGAACGCGAGAAACTGTTATCAATACGCAGTAGTGGCTCGCCACGTGTAACTTTATCGCCTTCGCGAACAAGAATTTCCGTAACGATACCCCCCTCAAAATGCTGAACAATTTGGTTCTGCAATTGCGGTACAATGCGACCCTGTCCTCGCGTAACACGATCTATTTCCGTTGTCGCTGCCCACCCACCCAAGACGATTACACTGATGGCAAGGATGATGACGAATAAAAACGCGGCGCGACCCGCAATCCGGTTGGATTGGCGCGGATAAGGCAAGAGCGCCATCGGTTCCCGGCGGGGCTTTTGCGCCGAGGGGCGAGGAATTTCAACCATAGAGTTTAATGCACCTTATATTCAACCTGAAATAAATAGATCGCATAAGATTCAAAGTTTAAACTTAAACAGAAAGGAAAAAATTGAATCTTTCAAAGTGTTTCTATCTTCACTTTTCATTGATATTACCTTGCGTAAATACCGTAGAAATGTGAAGAATTATGAAATACTAAGCGTTTGGAGCTGTGATGTCCGTAATTCCGGCTAAAGACACCGAACGCACGGGCGATGAGGCGCGCCCGTCGGCCGAAATTGTTACGATTGCTCGGCCTGTGCGGGGTTTTTCCCGAATTCAAACTACCGATTCCCCGCCCTTAAATGATGATGTGGGCGAGGCTGAAGCGGTCAAAATCGATTTTGTTACCGACAAACATACCGTAGCGTCAGATGGCACAGTTCCGCCACCGCCCGATGAACCGGAGACAGCGGATGAAACGCTCCTTCGTAAACGAGTTGGGCCGTCGCGCGCGCTCGAATGGGTCGCGGAGGCTTGGTTCAACTATCAGCCAAAGGACAGACAGCTCCACCCTGGCCCGCTCGCTCCTGAAACCGCTGAGATCATCGCTCATGGCCTTGGCATTGCACTAAAAACAGAAAGCCGGAGCCTTGCGCGGATACGCAAGGCTCAATTTCCTTGCCTTGCGCTTGATCGGGAAGGCTATGGCTATCTTCTATTGGGCCGCGCTGGTCATGATCAATTCTTATGCCGTACGGAAAATGGTGATGAAACCCTAGAGATTGCCCGTCTTCACAAGACATTCTCAGGTACTGTATTTTTCCTTCGCCCCTTAGCCGCGTCGGAACATGGCGATGAAGCGATAGAGTCGCATGCCGATGCACCGGTTGATTCAATTGTAAAATTCTTGGCGCATGAGATGCTTAAGCGACGCCCTTGGACATTGGGGCAACTCGCTTTAGCAGCTCTCGTTAGCAATTCGCTTCTTGTGCTTTTGCCGATTTTTACCATGGCGGTCTATGATCGCGTCATTCCCCACATGGCATTTGATACGCTTTGGGCGTTATCGATCGGTATGGGCCTCGCTTTGGCAGCAGATCTCGCGCTTCGCCACGTCAAGCTTCGCCTGATTGACTCTCTCGCTGCCGAAATCAGTCACGTGGCGCAAATTCGCTTTTTCCGTCATTTGGTTTTCGGATCGATGGTCGGGTTACCGAGAACAAGCGCTGCCGTGACGCCGGCTATTCGCGATCTTGAAGGTTATTGTCAGCTCATACCGCTTTCGTTTATCTCTTTAGCGATCGATCTCCCCTTCGTAATCATCACGACGATCATTCTTGCGACGATTGCGGGGTCGGTAGCCATAGTTCCAATCGCCGGAACCATCATTATTGCGCTAATCTTTTTTATTGCTCATTTGGTCGGGCATTCGCATCTGCAGCCCTATCTTGGTCAGATGCGGGCGCAGTCCAACATGGTCACGGAAACCATTGAAGGGCTTGAGACGGTTAAAACATCCACAGCGGAAACCTTCATTCTTAATCGCTGGGAACGATTGGCGGATTCAAGCGCTTTTGCAAGTCATGCCGCCCGGCTTGCGAGTGGTATGGCACAACATTGGGCCAGTACTATAAGTCAGTTGATGACGATAGGT
>CANGSG010000083.1 GCA_947456435.1 Hyphomicrobiales bacterium | reverse complement strand
GTCTTCAAAAGATTTTTCGGTTCATCGCGAATCTGCTGGCCATGTTGCATCGAGCAGGCTGAGTGATAGGCAAGAACCTGCCCTGTTCCATTGACGAGATCGGGCAAACCGAACTGAGAAATGATTTCAGTAATGTCCTTGGCAAGCGATGAGACGCGTGCGGCTTTATCAGCCCAGAGCGGATCATCACGGAACATGAAGCCGTAGTCCTTAATCGTTGTCCCACAGCCTGATGTTGTGATGGCGATGGCGTCTAATCCTTCGCCATCGATTTCACGGATCCACGCATCGATATTCGCTTTTGCAAAATCGTGACTTTCGGCATCACGCCCCATGTGATGAACAAGCGCCCCGCAGCAGCCCTCACCTTTTGCGCGGATAACATCAAAGCCCATGCGCGTGAGAAGGCGAATTGTTGCATCATTGATTCCGGGATCAAGAACGGTTTGGGCACAACCGCCGAGCAAAGCGATGCGGCCGCGCTTTGTTTGTTGTGTAGGAATTGTACCAGCCGATTCATAACGCGAACGCGCGGGCAAAGTGAGTGGGGCAAGATCAATCATCGCACCAAGCTTCTTCCCAATCGAAGGAATCGCGCGAATAATAGGCGCAATTAATTTTGCAAAGCGCGCACCAAACAACGCAAAACGGAACCGGGTCGGATGCGGCAAAACAAAAGCCAAGACAGAACGGATCAAGCGATCACCAAGCGGCCTTGTATAGGTGGCTTCGATATGAGCGCGCGCATGATCAATCAGATGCATGTAATGAACGCCCGAAGGGCATGTGGTCATGCAGGAGAGACAAGAAAGACAACGATCAATATGTTTGACGACATCCTTAGTCGCGGGGCGCCCGCGCTCCAACATATCTTTGATCATATAAATGCGACCGCGCGGTGAATCGAGCTCATCGCCAAGCAGCAAATAGGTTGGACATGTAGCCGTGCAGAAGCCGCAATGCACGCAAGTGCGCAGAATTTTTTCCGAGGCCTGCATGGCGGGCGCTTGAAGCGCTTCGGGTCTGAAGGATGTTTGCATCGTTTAATCGCTTAAGAGCGGACCATCAGGCCCGGATTGAAAATCCGCTTGGGATCATGGGCAAGGCGAATGCGTTCGGAAAGTGCCGCAAGAGGAGGGGAGAGGGGTTCGAAGACATCGACGGATACCCGCAGTTCAGCAGGGGCTCTGAATAATGTCGCATGGCCGCCCGTGTCTTTGAGCGCGTGACGGATCGAAGCGGCGCCTGCATCCTTCACGCTCTCGGTTTGCAACCAGATCAATCCACCACCCCAATCGAGAAGCGAGCGGAACGAAAGGCCGGCATCACGAACCGCTTTCAGAAATGCTGGGGCCTTTGACGGCGCGAGTGAAATCTTCCACACCGCATCAGAGGCAGGCTCAACAAAATCACTCACATCGCGAATGCGGGCCCAAAGCCGATGGGACGCGTCCTGATCGAGACGTTCAACGCGTCCGAATGATGCGAGGTCCTGTGATAATTTTTCCGCACGATAGGTAATGGATTCCGAAAAACCTTCGAGCCTGATTAATGTTGTCGCGACGCGTTCAAGGCCAGCGGGAAGATGTGCTGCACCTGTCACATCAAAAGGCGAGCCTAAGGCTTTCGCCATCGCCGCGACGGCGCGTGTGTCGTCGAGGCCATGCAGCATCAAAGTGAGTGTGCTTTGCGGTTTTGGCAGAACTTTGAAAATCGCTTCGGTGATCAAACCGAGTGTGCCCCATGATCCCGCAAAGAGTTTGACGAGATCAAGGCCCGTGACATTTTTCATCACGCGACCGCCGGATTTGATCAACTCGCCTTCACCATTGATGAAGCGTATACCGATCAAACTGTCACGACAGGCGCCGGCCTGGATACGGCGCGGGCCTGATAAATTTGTTGCGGCAAGGCCCCCAATCGTGGGCTCACCTGATGTTCCTAAAAGCGCCCGAAAATCGGGCGGCTCGAAGGGCAGCATTTGATTTTTCTCGTCGAGCCGATCCATGACATCTTTGAGCGGCGTTCCCGCTCGCGCGCCGATAACCATTTCCGACGGCTCATAGAGCATGATGCCTTGTAATTGCTTCGTGGAGATTGTGGCCAGTGCCGTTACGGGGTGTCCAATCATCGACTTGGTACCACCGCCAACGAGGCGCAAAGTCGTGCCATTGCGTGACGCGTTGCGGATTGTTGCCACAAAATCATCTTCAGCAAAAAGCGAATGCGCGTCACTCATGCTTAGAGCCGCCCTTCGAGCGGAAACACTTTCGCGGGATTGAGAAGCCACTGCGTATCAAAGGCCGCGCGCACACGCATTTGCTGATGAAGATCAGCCGTTGTGAATTGCTTGGTCATCAGATCACGCTTTTCGATCCCTACACCATGTTCGCCGGTGAGGCAGCCGCCGACTTCAACGCAGAGCTTTAGAATATCATTGCCTGCTTCTTCGGCCTTTGTGGCCTCAACTGGATCATTGCAATTATAAAGGATTAAAGGGTGCAGATTACCGTCGCCGGCATGAAACACATTCGCGACACGCAAACCGTAAGATTTCACGATCTCATCGATCCGCCGCAGTACATAAGGCAATTGTCCGGTAGGAATTGTACCATCCATGCAAATGTAATCGGCAACACGGCCTGTCGCGCCAAAGGCTGATTTACGACCTTTCCAGATCGCCGCTGTCTCCATCGCCGATTTTGATTCACGGATTGTTTTAACGTGGTGCTGCTCAGCAATGGCAATGATGCGTTTAAGGATCGCATCCATTTCAGCATCCGATCCTTCAACCTCGATGATCAGCAAAGCTTCAACATCAAGCGGATAGCCGGCATGAGCAAAGGCTTCGCAAATTTCAATCGCTGGCTTGTCCATGAATTCCATGGCGACAGGAATAATACCCGCTCCGATGATGGCAGCCACACAAGCGCCTGCCGCTTCACTCGTTTCAAAACCGAAGAGAACGGGCCTTGCGCCTTCAGCCTGGCGGAGAATGCGCACAGTAGCTTCGGTCACAATGCCGAGCTGGCCTTCAGACCCGATGATCACGCCCAAGAGATCGAGACCAGGTGCATCAAGCGCGTCTGATCCGATATCGACAATCGTGCCGTCGATCATCACCATACGCACGCCGAGAATATTATTCGTCGTCACGCCATATTTCAGACAATGCGCCCCACCGGAATTCATGCCGATATTGCCGGCAATCGTGCAGGCCAATTGCGATGACGGATCGGGCGCATAGAAAAAACCGTCTGCAGCCACAGCATTCGAAATACCGAGATTCGTGATGCCCGCTTGAACCCGCATTGTGCGATCAGAAAAATTGACGTCGAGAATCTTCGCCATCTTTCCGATACCAATAATGATCGCATCTTCTTGAGGGATCGCGCCGCCCGCAAGCGATGTGCCGGCACCACGCGGGACAATCTTCACGCCATTCTGAAAGCAATAGCGCATCACCGCTGCGACTTCTTCAGTCGTTGTTGGCAGAACGACGGCGAGCGGCATTTTGCGATAGGCGGTCAGCGCATCGGTTTCAAAGGCGCGGCGCTCGTCTTCCGAAACGATCAAAGATGAGGGCGGTACCAGCGCGGCCAAGCCTTCGATAATCGCATCGCGGCGCGCCAGAATGGCTTCATCGGGGAGGGGAAAGGCAATGCCCATGGGCGGGATCCTTTGAAAAAGTCTCGCCTCTTGTTTTGAAAGTTTTTTTCAGATTTGCAAGTGCGTTTCAGCCGCACCCGAGGCTAAGCGCCGATTTCCCGTTAGGGGGTTAGAACCCGGGTCGGCGGGAAGGTGATTTCGACTAGGGTGCCGGCGTTCCGCGCGCTTTTGATCGAAAAGGCGGCCCGATTAGCCTCAACCAACGCCTTTGTCAGCGGCAGGCCGAGACCGGTGCCGCCGGATTTGCGGCTTGTCGACAATTGCCGGAAGGGCTCTAGCGCTGTGGTCAATTCCTGATCGGTCATCCCGATGCCGGTATCTTTCACACGGATGATCACATCGCCCTCAGCAGAGTGGGTCGTCGAGACGATGACTTGCCCGCCTTCGGGCGTGAATTTGATCGCATTCGACATCAGATTGAGAATAATCTGATGCAGCGCGCGCTTATCGGCCATCAGACCGGGAAGATGCGATTCAAGGCTCATGCGCAAAATCACACGCGCGCGGCGCGCTTCTTCTTGCAGTAATGATGAAGCGTCAACGAGTACGCCATTGACATCGACTTCTTGAAAATCGAGCTCGGCGCGACCCGCTTCAATCTTCGAGATATCAAGAAGATCATTCACAAGATCAATGACAAAGGCACCGGATGTCAGAATGTCTTTGAGATAATCTTTATATTTTTTATTTCCCAAAGGACCGAAACGTTCTTCCTGCATAATCTCAGCAAAGCCGATGATAGCCGAAAGAGGCGTACGAATTTCATGACTGATGCGCGCCAGAAAATCCGATTTACGGGCACTGGCAATTTCAGCTGCACGACGAGCTTCGATTAGATCACGTTCTGCACGCTTAACATTCGTCATGTCACGCATGAAGACGCAATATTTCGATTGCACGCTGTCGCCCAGTCGTCCGATGGTGACGAAGAGCGGAATTTTCCCGCCCTGTCGCGTTTCAGCGGTGATTTCACGACCATCATTCAGAAGGCTCTGAACGCCTGTGCCAGAGAGCGTTTCGAGATAGGAGGTAATCCGGTCACGGCTCTCTTCATTGAGCAAGGCAATGAATCGCTCGCCTTCAACATCATCTGAATCATAGCCGAATAAAGCTTCAGCTGAACGATTAAGCATCAAGATACGACTGTCGTGATCAAGAACGGCCACACCATCGCTTGCTATCTCGAGTATTGCTGACAAATCATCAGACGACAGGCGCTCGCTGACCTCTTCGGTTGTCTCGCTTTCCAAGACTTCGAAGTCTCTCTCGCGTGGGCGTTCAAACAACATGAGGCTTGCGGGCAAATCTCCCCATGCGATGGTTTGAAGATGGACTGCGAGGGCTATCGTATCGCCATCGCGACGACGTATGAGCATCGCGCTGTCATCATGTGGTGAACGACGAGCGGGATGGCGTCCGCCAAACATGCTTTCAATGCCACCGCTGATATGAAAATTATCGACGGTGTCATAATCAAGCCAGTTGAGCAGGGTCTCATTCATCAAAATCGGAACAGCGCCACGGCTCAACAAGACGCCGACGGGCAAACGATCAAACAGGGTCGCGAGCAATGGCTCTGGTGCTGAGGGCGCCGCGGCTTCAACACGCGCTGCGACCGGCATAGACGCCACGACTGTCTCAATGACGGGAATATCTCGATCTTGGGCCGGGCTGGTCCGGCTCGGTCTTTCGCCCAAAGCGCGGGCGATGTCGCGAAAGGCTTGGCGTTCGATTTCGCTCAATCCCGGAGCCGCCTCGGCGTCTGTCTGGCGGGACTTCACTTTTGGAACGGGCTCGCTTTTCGGTGGGGCTGCCGGCAGGGCAATTGTGCCGAATCCCCGGAAGCCTTCAAAGCCCCCACCCTCGCCTTTGACCGGTGTTCCTGAAATCGTGATGGTCAGCGGACCCTCAGACCCCTCGAGCGTGAGCGCCTCGTTGACGAAGGTGGCGTGAGCATCGAACGCCATCCGCGCGGAACTGGCCGTTGGCCATGGTGCGCGCTCGAGGCTCATCTTCAGTGCGTCAAGTCGTGGATCTTCCGTGAGTAACCGGATTGCGCCAGAGTGATCGCTCGTCCAGACAAAGCGGAGACGCGCGGGCACTTCGCGGCCTGTCGACCCCGACACTTTCGATCCTGATCCGGTGGTTTGCGGCATTCGAACAGACGTTCCTGAGGGGCACTGAGGGATAAATGCCCGCAATTCCTAAAGTTTCCGTCAAATTCCTACCGAATGGGGCGCAGGGCGTCCAAATCTTTCTCCCCCTAAGGTCGAAGAGATCGAAAACAGAGTTAACCGGTCATTCGATTGACGATTGTGCAATGCAGCATTATATTGCACTGCGAAATAACTGTTTGGTCTCGACGCGTTGTGTTGAATTTTTTCACCCCCAGATTTTGAGGATTTATCATGTCCAAATCGACCCCATCCTATGAAATTCCGATTGAAATGCGCGATTTTGCTGAAAAGAGCGTTGAACAGGCCCGTAAGGCTTTTGACGGATTTCTTGGTGCAGCGCAAAAAGCGGTCTCGGCTGCGGACTCGCAGACGATCAACGCCCAGGCCAATTCACGCGACCTCGCCGAGAAGGCGATTGGCTATGCCGAGAAGAATATTGCCGCGGCTTTTGATCTCGCCGAGCGTCTCGTTCATGCCAAAGACGTGCAGGACGTCGTTCACATCCAGACGGAATTCGTGAAGTCGCAATTTGCAACCCTGCAGTCGCAGATGTCTGAATTCGGCTCTGTCATGCAGACAACCGCCCGCAAGGCTACGGAAAGCGCTCAGACGACGATCGAGTCGGCCGCCGCCGAAATGCGTAAAGCGGCGACTGATGCCGCTCAGCGTAAACATTCCTGATCCCGCGCGGACTGAAAAAAGGAAGTCACCATGACATCCGATCCGAATGTAAATGCCGAAACATCATCGCCATCCGCAGTTGAGGCTTCACCCGTAGAAGCCAAGAAGCGCCCGGCAACGCCGGTCGTTCCCGCTGAACGGGTCAAGCGTAAACCGGTTGCCCAGGCAAAAACGAAAGCTGAGCCGTCCGAAAAGTCATCGGCGCCTTCAGTCTCGAGCACAGCCGCGACAGAAGCCATGCGCAGCGTCGCCGGCCAATCGCTCGATCAGGTTCGCTCCGCTTTCGCCCGCTCGCAGGAGGCCTCGCTGTCTTTTGCGCGTGGTTTTGAAGCCAGCGGCCATGTCGTTCAGTCTGGCCTTAAGGAAATGCAGGCGCGGGTTACCGACGCGCTTGAAGCCGAAGCTCATGCGGCATTCGGCTTTTTCCGGGCAATGGCTCAGGTTCGGTCTTTGTCCGAGATGATCGATCTCCAGTCGAGCCAGATGCGCAAGCAATTTGAGCGCAACTTCGATGAGGCACGGGAATTGTCTTCGCTGGCTACAGCGGTGGCAACCAAGGCATCGGAACCGGTGCGCAAGGCTTTGACCCATGCTCTAGATGCACAGCGCCCGTCTCATTGAGCGGGAGCGGCCATCCGGCACTTGAAAAGAGAGACAAGCGGGCTTAGGACGTGATCCGCAAGGGTTCAGTTCTGAGCCCTTTTGGTTTTGGGCAGCTATAGCTCAGTTGGTTAGAGCGCTAGATTGTGGATCTAGAGGTCCCCCGTTCGAGCCGGGGTAGCTGTACCATTCCCTCTTCCAAATTTTGGAAGAGGCCGCGTGGTTGAGACCGTCTTCCGCACTAAACTTGATGTAAATCAAGGTTGACGCTGAGCGTGATCGTCACAGTGGCGGCATGAAAACTCATTTCTCTGTCAAAGACTCTTGGCTCTCGCAGCTCGATGCCCGCGTCCCGCGCTATACGAGCTATCCAACGGCACCGCATTTTCATAACGGCGTCACAGCATCGACTGTGAACTCTTGGCTTGAGCGCACTGACCTATCTGAGCCGCTCTCTCTTTATCTGCACATTCCTTTTTGCTCGAAGCTCTGCTGGTATTGCGGATGCAACACAACAACTACCAAGACCTATGCGCCGGTGCGTCCTTATCTCGACACACTACTTGCCGAACTTGATCTCGTTACTGAGCGTCTTCCTGGACGAGGCCGTCTATCTCATCTCCATTTTGGTGGCGGTACGCCGAGTCTTTTATCGCCAGACGATTTTCGTCGCGCGATGGGGGCTATATCAAAACACTTCGATTTTATTGATCGCGCCGAAATCTCGATTGAGATTGATCCGCGCGGTTTCACGGCATCGCGCGCGAAAGCCTATGGCGAAGAGGGTGTTACACGCGCGTCGATCGGTGTGCAGGATTTCGATGTTGATGTCCAAAAAGCTATTCACCGTGTCCAACCCTATGAGATGGTTGAAAAGACAGTAGACGCGTTGCGGAGACAAGGCGTGATACCGGTCAATTTTGATTTGATCTATGGACTTCCGCATCAGACCGAAAAAAGCATCACCGAAAGTGTAGAGGCGACGGTGAAACTCGGCGCCAATCGCGTTGCACTCTTCGGTTATGCCCATGTCCCGTGGATGAAAAAATATCAAAAGGCTCTCGAACGTCACGGTCTTCCCGATATGCGCGCGCGCATGAAGTTGGCCCTCGCCGCGCGTGAGGCGTTAGAAGATCATTATGTGCCGATTGGGCTTGATCATTTTGCGCTACCCGATGATCCGATGTCTCGCGCTTTGAATGAGCGTCGACTACGACGAAATTTCCAAGGCTATACAACCGATAGCGCCAGTACATTGATTGCTATTGGCCCGAGTGCGATTAGTGCTACGGGTTGGGGCTATGCGCAGAATGAGAGCGATCTTGATCTGTGG
>CANGSG010000082.1 GCA_947456435.1 Hyphomicrobiales bacterium | reverse complement strand
GACCGATGCTTCGGTGTGCGAGGCTTGTGGAAATGCTGCGCCTGTATTTGCCAAAACGGCTTTCTCTTGTTTGCGTGATGATGCGATCCAGCAGCATCTTGCTACGGACAAGGCGCGTCGGCAGCTCGTAATCGTCGGGATGGAAGCGCATGTTTGCGTCTTGCAAACCGCATTGGATGCAGCTGCGCAGGGTTATTCGGTATTCGTGGCAGGCGACGCGATTTCAAGCCGCAGTTCGTCGGATGTTGACGCCGCAAAACACCGCATGGCGCAAGCAGGCATCACGATGATTTCTGCCGAGATGGCCTTTTTCGAATGGCTCGAACGATCGGGTACGCCCGAGTTTAAAACGCTTTCGCCCTTGTTGCGGTGAGGCGTTTTCTTATCATTTTATTCTGTAAGTACCGCGAAGCCAGCCTTTTCAAAAAGGGATTGGGCGGTCGATGATTTTAAGAAGCGCAAGAATTTTTCAGCCTCTGGGTTTTTGCTAAACGCGGTGACCGCAAAAGGATAGATGATGCGATCGTGACTTTCCGGCGGAAAAGTGGCGATGACTTTCACCGATTTTTCAACCCGCGCGTCGGTAGCGTAGACTATTCCCAGCGGTGCTTCGTTACGCGCAACAAAAGCCAAAGCCGCCCTGACATTATCGGCTGGTGCGAGTTTAGGCTCGACGATGGACCAAATCCCTAAATTTTGAAGCGCGCTTTTAGCGTAAATGCCAACAGGCACCGAATTGACTTCGCCTGTCGCGAGTTTGCCGTCACCAAGCGCTTTCGCGAAGGCGTCTGGCGTAAAGTCGAGTGAAGATAGTGGCGACACGTTGGGCGCCACGACGACAAGCGAATTACCAAGAAGATTGATCCGCGTTTCAGACCGGATGAGTTTTTTTTCGTTGAGATAAGCCATCCATTTAAGATCGGCGGAGGCAAAGAGATCGGCGGGTGCCGCAGCTTCAATTTGTTTGGCAAGCGCTGAAGACGCCGCGAAGGAAAACTTCACCTCGACACCGGTTTCAGCGGTGAAGGATTTTCCCGCTTCTTCCAATGTTTCTTTGAGCGACGCGGCGGCAAAGACGAGAAGCGGTTCACCTGCGGCAAATGTGGTCTTTATTGGAAAAGAACTGACAACGGACAACGCAAAACCCAACGCAATGGACACATAATGGGAGCGGTGTTTTGAGAACAGTGTCATGACAGCGGTCCTTGGCGTCGAAGGGATTTTCATAGAGAAAATTTCGCCTGCAATCCGGAACCGCGCGACCGGATGACAAAGGGTGTGGCGCACGGCCATTCCCTTTTGCGTAGGCGTGAAAAAGGCTTAAAAATGGACGATTTGTCAAGTTGGCTCGAACCGCCTAAATCGGGATCATGATGTCACGTCCGCCGCTTTCGAACGACTCGTCCGATTTGCCACCCGATCTGCTCGAGGATCATGATCTCGACGCGGATGATGAAAACATGCCTGACGCGTCGGGTGAGCTTGATCTCGGACTTGAGACGGAGGCGACGCCGCAGCGTCTGAAAGCGGGCGTTGAAGTCATTCAGACCGCGCTCAAGACCTTGCCCAATGCACCGGGCGTCTATCGGATGATCGATGGCGAAGGCGCTGTGCTTTATGTTGGCAAAGCCAAGAGCCTGAAAAAGCGTGTCTCGAATTATGCGCGCGGCGTTGGGCATACCAGCCGTATCGCGCGGATGATCGCCGAGACCGCGGCGATGGAATTCGTCACGACGGAAACAGAAACTGAAGCGCTGCTGCTTGAAGCCAATTACATCAAGCAGTTGAAACCGCGTTTCAATGTGCTGCTACGTGATGACAAGAGCTTTCCCTATATTCTTGTGACGTCAGATCATGTCGCGCCGCAACTCACCAAACATCGCGGCGCGCGCACGCGGCAAGGACATTATTTCGGTCCCTTTGCGAGCGTTTGGGCCGTTAATCGGACAATTGCCGCGTTGCAACGCGCCTTTCTTTTGCGGACCTGCACCGATTCTTATTATGAAAACCGGTCACGACCCTGTTTGCTTTATCAAATCAAACGCTGCGCGGGTCCGTGCACGGGCGAGATTGATGCACCAGGTTATCAAAGACTTGTAACCGAGGCGCGCGATTTTCTCTCGGGCAAAAGTCAGGTGGTGAAAGCGCATCTTGCTGAGACCATGCAAGCGGCGTCCGATGCGCTTGATTTTGAAACGGCCGCGCGGATTCGGGATCGTTTAGCGGCCTTATCTGCGATTGTTTCTACACAAGATATTAATCCGCAATCGGTGGAAGAGGCGGATGTGTTCGCGCTTCATGAAGAGGCGGGTCAATTCTGTATCGAAGTGTTTTTCTTCCGTAATTATCAGAATTGGGGTAACCGCGCTTATTATCCGCGCGCTGATAAATCCATTGCGGCGGAAGAAATTCTCGCGCAATTTGTCGCTCAATTTTATGATGACAAGCCCGCGCCGCGTCTGGTTTTATTGTCGCATGATATTGAAGACGCTACGCTCTTGGCAGACGCGTTGTCTTTGCGCGCGGGCCATAAAATAGAAGTGGCCACACCAAAGAGAGGCGAGAAACGGGATCTCGTCGATCATGCGGCAACTAATGCGCGTGAAGCGCTCTCGCGGCGGTTGTCGGATACAGCATCACAAAAGCAAATGCTCACCGCGCTCATGCCGGTCTTTGGTCTTTCTCAACCGCCGCGCCGTGTCGAGATTTATGATAACTCGCATATCATGGGTACCAATGCCGTTGGTGCGATGGTGGTGGCGGGGGCGATGGGCTTTTCAAAGCCACATTATCGGACCTTCAACATTAAATCCGAAGACCTCACGCCGGGTGATGATTTCGGGATGATGCGTGAAGTGCTGACACGGCGCTTTGCGCGGTTACAAAAAGATTCGCCACGTGTGACCGAGGCAAGCGAGGCGTCAGATGATGCGATGCCCGATTGGCCTGATCTTGTTTTGATCGACGGGGGCAAGGGACAACTTGAGGCTGCGCGCAGTGTTCTTGCTGAACTCGGCATTGACGACGTGCCGATGGTCGGCGTTGCGAAAGGTGTCGATCGCGATGCCGGTCGCGAACAATTTTTTATTCCTGGACGTGATCCCTTCCGATTACCCCCGCGCGATCCGGCGCTTTATTTTATTCAGCGTTTGCGGGATGAAGCGCATCGCTTTGCCATCGGCACTCATCGGGCGCGTCGTAAAAAGGCTTTCACAGCCAACCCCCTTGATGAGATTCCCGGTATTGGTCCGCGTCGTAAACGCGCTTTGCTTTTGCATTTTGGAACGGCGAAGGCCATAGCTCAGGCTTCGTTTGAAGATCTCACCAAAGCACCCGGTGTGAATGAGGCGACCGCCAAAGCGGTTTATGATTTTTTCCATGATGGCGGCCGGTGAGGCGCGTTTGAAAGCACCCCAATACCGATTCGCGCTCGATCCGGTGGAGGCCCCGGTCGATAGGGGGTATTTTGCCGCATGAAATCAGCAATTCTTTGCGGCAGTTGACGCGGGCCCTGCCAGTCTGTTTTCTGCCGCTATGACGACGTACCCGAAAAAGAGACGGCTCGGCCCGTTCACGCTGCCTAACATCCTGACCTATGGTCGGGTTGTGGCCGTGCCGATGGTCGTGGGGTGCCTGTTCTGGCCGGAAGAAAATGTGATGCGGTGGGTCGCACTCGGCATTTTTGCGGCCGCCGCGATCACCGATTTTTTTGACGGCTATCTCGCTCGTGCTTGGGCGCAGCAATCGTCATTGGGGCGCATGCTCGATCCGATTGCTGATAAATTGATCGTTGCGGCTTCATTGATGATGTTGGTGACTGACCGCACGATTTCTGGTTTTTCAATTTGGGCGGCGATTGTGATTTTGAGCCGCGAGATTCTTGTATCGGGACTACGCGAGTTTCTCGCTGAACTTCGGGTCAGCGTTCCCGTTTCAACAATTGCGAAATGGAAGACGACGCTTCAACTCATTGCCGTTGGCTTCTTGATTGCGGGGCCAGCGGGTGAACGCGTTTTGCCGGGCACAACCGCAATTGGCATTGTGCTTTTGTGGATCGCTGCGGTTCTTACACTCTATACGGGTTATGATTATTTCCGTGCGGGCATTCGCCATGTGGTAGAAGCCGATGACTGAGCTTAAACTTGTTTACTTTGCTTGGGTGCGTGAGCGGGTGGGCGTTGCGGATGAGCAAGTCGATGTGCCTTCAGCAGTTGTGACTGTTGAAGATCTTGCCCGCTGGCTCTCCTCGCGGGATGAAGGTTACGCGTCCGCTTTTGAAAATCCAAAACTTGTGCGTGCGGCGATTGATCATGTGCATGCGAAACCTCACGATCCGATTACCGGTGCACGCGAGATTGCCTTTTTCCCGCCTATGACGGGGGGCTAAGCGATGGCGCCGCGTGTCATCATCCGCATTCAAGCTAATGCTTTCGATGCGGCAAAGGAAACCGACGCGCTGTCCTCTCACCATGATGATGTCGGTGCGATTTCAACCTTTATTGGATATTGTCGCAGCGAAGGCGGACGTCTCGCGGCGCTCGAGCTTGAACATTATCCGGGCATGGCAGACGATGAGATCAAACGCGTGGTTGATCAAGCGCTTCAACGCTGGCCTTTGTCGGCGGTGAGCGTGATCCATCGTTTCGGTGTTATGAAGCCGGGTGACGGGATCGTATTTGTAGGCACAGCGAGTTCCCACCGCGCTGAAGCCTTTGCCGCTTGTGAGTTCTTGATGGATTATTTGAAAACTCAAGCGCCCTTTTGGAAAAAAGAACATCGCGCTGATGGAACGGTGGGCGACTGGGTTGAGGCAAAAGCCGAAGATGACGCGGCCGCCGCGCGGTGGAAAATCAACGTCTGATCCCCTTTTCGAAAAGCCGGGGTGAGACCATATAGATGAGGGTCGGGTTTCGACCCAAAAGGATCTTGCTCATGTCGCGCTGGTTTTCGGCTCTCTCTGTTCTCGTGCTTTCGGTCTTTTTGTTGGGCACGACGCTTAACGTGCCGGCTGACGCGCGGGCCGGATCAGGCTTTTCAAGCGGAAGCCGCGGCTCGTTTACCTTTTCTCGCCCGCCTTCGACACCGACCGCGCCTTATTCGGCGCAACCGATCCAGCGGTCTTACACGCAGCCGGGAGCGCCTTCTGCCGCGCCCTCATACGCGCCGGCCTATGGCGGGGGGCTTTTTGGCGGTGGGTTGTTTAGTGGTTTTGGTGGCGGCCTTCTCGGGGGCTTATTGGGCGCTGGCCTTTTCGGCATGATGTTCGGGAACGGGTTCTTTGGCGGCATGGGTGGCGGCATGTCCTTTTTCGGCCTGATCATCCAATTCGGCCTTATTTTTTTCGCGGTTAAATTTCTTTTTGGCCTCTTCGCGCGCCGCATGGCCCCCGTGGGCGCCGGAATGGGACCGATCCCGAATGCGGCCCCGGCTGGTTTTGGTGGCACTGGATTTCAATCCTCCGTCCCTGCAGTGAGACAGGTGACTATTGCTAAAACCGATTTTGCGGACTTTGAAGAGCGGCTTCATGCGGTGCAAGATGCTTATTCCCATGAAGATCTCGACGCATTGCGTCGTTTGGCGACCCCCGAAATGGTTGCCTATTTTGCTGAGGATCTCGCGCGGAATGCAGGCCAGGGCCTTGTCAATCGTGTGAGCGATGTAAGGCTTGAAAAGGGTGATCTCTCTGAGGCCTGGGGCGAGGGCGCGACCGACTATGCTACGGTTGCGATGAATTTTTCGCTGGTCGATAGCATGATTGAACGCGCATCGGGCCGCGTTGTTTCAGGGGGCAATCCGGAACAGGTGACCGAACTTTGGACCTTCCGCCGCGACGGTTCAGGCCCTTGGATGCTCTCGGCGATTCAGCAAACAAGCTGATTTTCAAGCCGCGTTTTAACCTCGCTGAAACCATAGATGCCTAAAGTGGCCTCTATGAAATTTTTCACGCCTACGCGTCTCATCGCCGTTACGCTTCTGCTCTCTCTTGCCGGGTGCGGCATGCGCTTTGACACGCGTGCGCCCTGGCGCGACGAGCTCGAAGCGAAATGCTTATCGTCGGGCGCCGTACAAACCTCGGCCTATATCGAACCCGCGCCGCGCATTGATGGGCCAGGTGCCTGTGGCATGCAGCAGCCTTTTAAAGTGGCGGCTTTTGCCAATGGCACTGTGGGTCTCACGAGTCGCGCGACGATGTCGTGCTCGGCAATCTCAAGCGTTGATCGATGGGTAAAGGAAATCGTCGAGCCGGCCGCGCAACTTTATTACGGCCAACGGATTGAGGCGATGACGGTGGGTTCCTATTCCTGCCGCAATCAGGATTCGAAATGGTTTGCGACGATTTCCGAGCATTCATTCGGTAATGCGGTTGATATTATGGGCTTTCGTTTTGCGAATGGCCGCAAGATGAATGTGCTCGAAGGCTGGCGGGGATCGGCAACTGATCAAGCATTCCTTCGTGAAATCACAGTGAATGCTTGCGATTATTTTACGACCGTTCTCGCGCCAGGATCCGACTCTTATCACGCTAATCATTTGCATCTTGATTTGATGCGGCATGACAGCGGTTATCAAAGACGTGTTTGCCAGCCGAAATTGAATTTCGCTCGCCGCATCAAAGCGCCTTCAACAGCCAATCAGATTGCGGGCTTGAATTATCGTCCGACAATAACGGACAACGCGGCGACAGCCGTTGCTGAGATGAATGCACCATCGGGCTTGCCGGTTTCAGTGCCGGTACCGGCTGCGCGGCCGATTGATCCGAAAGTGATTGCGTTACTTCCCGCTGAACCCGAAGCGGATGACGACGGCGATTTCAAAGGCGTCTACTAATCAGGCGTTATAATCCGCGTTTTGATGCTGGACCATAACCGCCACCTGTTGGCGTGATGATGGTGATTTTATCGCCGGCTTCGAGAACAGTTTGATCAGCACCCTGTAATTCGTCGATCTGTCCGTTTGTCCGCGTTACAAAATTGCGACCTAATGCGCCCGCTTCACCGCCATCAAGACCAAAGGGACGAATACGGCGATGACCTGAGAGAATGGCGCAATCCATTTTTTCAAGGAAACGGATGGTGCGGCTTGTGCCATCACCGGAATTCCAATGGCCTTTGCCGCCAGAGCCCTCGCGGATATGAAAATCCTCAAGTAAAACCGGATAGCGATTTTCAAGAATTTCAGGATCGGTCAAACGCGAATTTGTCATATGCACGTGAACGCCCGAGGCACCATCAAAACCGGGTCCCGCAGACGAGCCTGAACAGATCGTCTCATAATATTGATAGCGCGCATTGCCGAAGGTGAGATTGTTCATCGTGCCTTGTGCAGCGGCCATCGCGTGAAGCGCACCAAATAGACAGTTGGTGACTGCTTGGCTCACTTCGACATTGCCGGCAACAACGGCAGCAGGATAACGCGGCGAGAGCATCGAGCCTTCAGGCAAGATCACTTTGATCGGTCTTAAGCATCCCGCGTTCATCGGGATGGCATCATCAACCATGATGCGGAATACATAGAGCACGGCCGCGCGTGTTACCGGCTCGGGCGCATTAAAATTATCGGCACGTTGTGGCGATGTACCAGTGAAATCGACTATTGCCTCGCGCGCTTTATGATCAAGCGTGATTTTCACACAGATCATCGAGCCATTATCCATTTCATAGGTGAAAGACGACTCATGCAGGCGATCAATGACACGCCGCACGTGTTCAGCGGCGTTATCTTGCACGTGGTCCATATAGGCTTTGACCGTTTCAAGACCGAATTCTGAAATTGTTTTTTTGAGTTCGGCCGCCCCTTTCTCATTAGCGGCGACTTGCGCTTTTAGATCATTGATATTCTGCGTCACATTGCGCACGGGATAGCGTGCGCCTTCAAGAAGTGCCCGGGTTTCCGCTTCACGGAAGCGCCCGTTTTCGACGAGGTGAAAATTGTCGATATAGACGCCTTCCTCGTCGATGGTGGTGGCGCGGGGGGACATGGAGCCCGGGGCAATGCCGCCGATATCAGCATGATGGCCGCGCGAAGCGACCCAGAAAAGAAGTGTCTTGTTGTCCTGATCAAATATCGGTGTGCAGACCGTAATGTCAGGCAGATGCGTGCCGCCATTATAAGGCGCATTCAACATGAAGACATCACCCGGTTTGATTTTGCCTTCATTCATGCGGATGATGGTTTCAACCGAACGATCCATCGAACCCAAATGCACAGGCATATGCGGCGCATTGGCGACAAGCCGACCTTCATGATCGAAGACGGCGCAAGAGAAATCGAGTCGTTCTTTGATATTGACCGATGACGCGGTGTTTTGCAGCGTCACGCCCATTTGTTCGGCAATCGACATGAAGAGATTATTGAAAATCTCGAGCAAAACCGGATCAGCTTGCGTGCCTGCTGCCACACGTTTCTCGCGCGGTTCAACGCGGTTCAAAATTAGATGATCGCGTGCGGTGAGTGTTGCGGCCCATCCCGCT
>CANGSG010000081.1 GCA_947456435.1 Hyphomicrobiales bacterium | reverse complement strand
TGTTCCCATTTTGCATGTGCCGACAGGATGATGATCGGTCTTCGCATTTGCACAACCATAGTTGAATAACTCATCATCACTTCTTAGCGATGGTCCGGGTAAACGCTCAGCCAAAACAAAAGGCTTCAATGCGTCTTGCTGCATGATCTCACGCGCGATTTTCAACCCTTCGATCGACATTTTGCGGTCATGTGGCTCGGCCCAATAATTCGGATCAATCAAGGGCGCGGCGGCGGGATCGGATGAAGCCAAGCGCACCGTGCCACGCGAATGTGGACGCATGTAAGCGGAATTCAATGTGACACCGGCGTTTTTAAGTCTTGCGACTCCGGCTTCAATGCCCGAGCCGAGCCCGAGATGAAACTGAATATCAGGCGCTTTGGCTTGCGGATCAGCATACCAGAAGCCGCCTGTCTCAAAGAGTGATGAGGCAACCGGACCTGATTTGAACAGCACATATTGCAAACCCGCCCACAATGTGCGGTACCATTTGGCGACACCATCATAGGTATGATCGCCCGTGCATTCGGCAATGACAAAGAGATCCAGATGATCCTGCAGATTGCTGCCAACGCCCGGTAAATCATGTTGAACCGGAACACCCACAGACTTTAAATGATCGGCTGGACCGATGCCCGATTGCATGAGCAATTTCGGTGAGCCGATGGCGCCGGACGACACGATCACTTCGCGCGCGGCATAAATGGTCTCTTCACGATTGTCGCGCTGAACGACAATGCCCGTTGCGCGCTTCTTCTCGATCATAATGCGCGACACAAAGGTATTGCGGATGATCGTCAGGTTTTTACGATGTTGGTGAGGGCGTAAATAACCAAGCGATGTCGAGGACCGGCGGCGATTGCGTTGTGTTAACTGATAAAAGCCAAGCCCTGCTTGTTGGCGCCCGTTGAAATCATGATTATGCGGGATGCCGAGCTCTTGGCCGGCGCGAATAAATGCATCGCAAATCGGCAAAGTCGCAACCGGCATCGACACGCCGAGCGGCCCGCCATAGCTGTGATAATCATCGGCAAAGCGCTCATTGTCTTCTGCGCGTTTGAAGTAAGGTAGCACCGAACGATAATCCCACCCCGTGCACCCTTCCTCATTGGCCCAAGTGTCATAATCAAGCGCATTGCCGCGTGTATAAAGTTGCGCATTGATCGTTGAGCCACCGCCGATGACTTTGGCTTGCGTAAAACGCAGCACGCGACCTTTCATATGTTTTTGCGGAACCGTGTGCCAACCCCAGCTCGCCATGCCTTTTGTCATTTTCGCAAAGCCAGCTGGCATGTGAAACAAAGGATGTCGATCACTGCCGCCCGCTTCAACAAGCAGGACGGTGCAATCGGTATCTTCGCTTAAGCGCGATGCCAACACAGAGCCGGATGATCCGCCCCCTACAATCACATAATCGTAAGTTTTGCCTTTACGCATTGCTAACGCTCAGACCCGATGCGACATGAGATTAACGGATGAATTGCTCGACAAAATTTTCACCGAAGCCGATGGATGCATAATGCTTGCGACACAGATCGATTTTCGTGAAGACATCTTCATAGCCTTGCACAGCGCCATCGGGATCGACATAAATCATTGCACCATTTACCTGAAACATGGTGATCATTTCGGTCACATCGGAATCGACCACAAGCGTATGTGTCTCGCCCGGCGCTTCATATACATAAGCACCCTCGGTTGCGACCCAATCATGTTCGAGATAGCGCCACGAGCCTTTGATGACATAGCCATGCACGGGCTGCGGATGACGATGGCGTGACAACACGCCCGCTTTTCTCACCCGCAAAAGATTGACCCAATAGCCGCGGCTGGCCGAGAGGCACAAAGGGCGGAACCAGACATTCTTGGCTTGTGGCACCCAGAGGCGCTCATCCTCCGGCACAGCATGCGGAATGACAATTTCAGGAAACGCATCTTTTGGTTGCGGATGGCGATAAGGAATGCGAGCCGATGCGTCATCGTCATCAAGCTTTGCCCGATTGGCAGCGCGATCATCCATATGCGATTCCCCATTTCCTTATTGCGCAGAATAGCCGCCATCGATCGGAATAACAGCACCCGTGATAAATCTTGCCTCATCCGAGCAGAGATGCGCAACCACCCCGCCAATATCAGCAGGTATGCCCCAGCGCTTCATCGGCGTGCGGGCTAAAATGGCTTGAGAGCGTGCCGCGTCTTCGCGCGCGCCACGCGTGAGGTCTGTTTCAATCCAGCCGGGCGCAATCGCATTCACGCGGATACCCTCTTCCGCCCACGCCACCGCAAGCGATTTGGTGAGTTGCACAATCGCGCCTTTGGAGGCCGCATAAGCGGGCGTCAACGGCCCCCCAAAATAAGAGAGCATAGATGCCGTATTGATGATGACACCATGGCCGGATGTGCCAAGTTTTTCACGCACGGCCAAGCACATGCGCATTGTGCCGGTGAGATTAACATCCATCACTTTTTGAAATGATGCGATTTCATATTCCGCACCGCCGCGCAGAATAATGCCTGCGCAATTGACGAGTGCATCTAAACTTTTTAATCCCGAGACGAGGTTTGAGACGGCCTGATCATCTGTCACATCAAGACGCGCAGAAGAAAGGTGGTCATGCTGCGGAACAGCCGCGACCTCTTCATCCGTGAGGCCTGTGACGGTGACATGATAGCCCGCTTTTAGCAAAGCTTCCGCAACTCCAAAGCCAATGCCCCGCGCACCGCCCGTGATGAGAGCCCGTTTAGGACCTGAGGATGTCGTCATTAAATGGACCTTTCAACATCCTGAGCCAATCACATCGGCAGCCGGTCAGCAAGTGCGCCTGAAGCGCTCCACAATCACATCAAGCACTTCGGCCGGATCGCGCTTCCACCAATTCTCAGCCGAGAAAATTTCAACTTCGCAGAGGCCTTGATAGCCGGCATCTTCAACCGCGCGGCGTATGGCCTTGAGATCGGCCACACCGTCCCCCATCATGCCGCGATCAAGCAGCATATGGCTTGTATTCTCAAGCCAATCACACAGATGATAACCGAGGATTTTTCCGCGCGCAGCAGCAAGACTTTGCGCAAGCCGCGTGTCCCACCAGACATGATAGACATCAACCGCAATGCCAACATTCGGTGCATTGACAGCATTGCAAATGGTAAGAGCATCTTCAACCGTGAAGAGACATGTGCGATTGCCGCCAAACATCGGGTTGAGCGGTTCAAGGGCTAACGCCACATTGCGGCTTTGCGCATAAGACGCGAGCGCTGAGACACGATCGGTCAATCTTTTATGAGTCTCACTGAATCCCTTTGTATCGGGCTCTGTGCCGCCAGTGACAATGGTGAGAACGGGCGCTCCAAGTTCGGCCGCCATATCGACCGATGCGCGGGCTTCATCATCAATTTTTGCTGGAACCTCTCGCCCGACCAGATAAGGTGTGCGGCAAAGGCCCACAACCTTCATGCCGGATGCGCGAACATGCTCGCCAATCGCATATGCACGTTCGTCAATTTCACGCCGCCAAAAGACAATGCCGCCATAGCCGCGCGCGGCACACGCATCAATCACGCGTTCGGGCGACCATCCCGCACCTGCGCCTTCAAGATTATGCCCGAGTGTGGCGGTGTTGAGAGCAAGCGCCGAATGATCGGATGAAAAATCACGCACATCATACCCCGTAGAGGACGAGCAATTTTTTCATGCGATCAAGAGCAAGCTCGGGATTGCGCAAAAGTCCTGCTTGATCGGCTAAGCGAAACACCTCGCAGAAATAGGGCAGAGGCCGCATGGCCTGTGCGCCGCCGAGCATGATGAAGTGATCCTGAAAACCATTGAGCCACGCCAAAAACACGACGCCCGTTTTATAAAACTGCGTCGGCGCGCGGAAGATGAGACGCGACAAAGGCACGGTCGGATCAAGCACGGCACGAAAGCCTTCAACATCGCCCTGCCCCAACAGCGTCACCGCGTGAGCTGCAGCCGGCGCGAGCGGATCAAAGATGCCGAGCAAAGCATGGCTATAACCTTGCGCGTCACCGGCAATCAGTTCCGGATAATTAAAATCATCACCCGTATACATTTTTACGCCAGCGGGCAGACGACGGCGCATGATGATTTCTTTGTCTTTGTCGAGCAGGCTGATTTTGATGCCGTCAACTTTTTTGACATTGCGCGCCATCACCTCGAGCGAGGTTTCGAGCGCATCTTCAAACCTGTCCGAGCCCCAATAGCCTTTCAATTGCGGATCGAACATATCGCCCAGCCAATGCAGAATGACGGGATGATCGCACGCCGCAAGGACACGATCATAAACGGCAATATAATCGGCCGGTGATTTTGCGACACGCGCGAGCGCGCGGCTTGCCATCAAAATGATGCGCGCATCGAGCTTCTGGATCGCTTCGACCTGCTCGAGATAAGCGCGTATGACATCATCGAGATTACGCGCGTCAGCCGGATTGAGATGATCTGTGCCGCAGCCATTGGCGACACGCGCATTCGGCAAATCGGCCCGTGTGCGCTTAATCAACTCAAGCGCGCCCGCCCAATCCAGACCCATGCCGCGTTGCGCCGTATCCATCGCTTCCGCAATACCGAGGCCGAGACTTGCCAAATAATGACGGAATTCAAGGGTTTTTTGCCAATCAACGCTCGCGCGCGCCGTCGGATCATTCTCCGTATAGGGATCAGCAACGACATGAGCGGCAGAATAGACAATGCGCGCCGGGTTTGCGCTGAGTGTTCCGGCTTTGATGGGTGAGCCCGTCAACACATAATCGGATTTGTGGCCATGGGAATCGGGCAAGGCGAGTTTCATCGTCACACCTTTCAGAATCGTGGCACAAGCAGGCCGCCATCAGCGGCAATGGCCTGACCTGTCGTATAAGGAAGTTTGCCGGAGGCGAGCGTCGCAATGATCTTGCCTATCTCTTCCGGCTGGCCAACACGCGGGAAGAGCGTGAGCCCCTCTTCGGCGCGATTTTTATAACTCTCAATCACCGGCGCCGTCATATCCGTTGCAATCAATCCGGGTTGAATATCGTAAACCGCGATGTTCTCGGCACCAAGCCGCACGGCCAGTGCTTTGGTCACCATCGCTGCGGCCGCTTTGGATGCGCAATATTCGGCGCGTTGCACAGCAACGGCATTCGCATTGGATGACGTGACATTCACAATCGAATGGAAAAGATCCTTCGGGCGCTCGCGTGCAATCAGCCTTTTGGCAAAGGCCTGACTTAAAAAGAACATCGCTTTTGTATTGATAGTCAGGCAGCGATCCCAACTCGCCTCAGTCACCTCAAGAAGATCACCGCGTTTCAACACGCCGACACCGGCATTGTTGACGAGTGTTGTGAGCGGACCAAGCGCGTTTTCGATTACGTCGAGTTGGGTCGCATGTTGGGAGAGATCGGAGACGTCAAAAGGAACAGAGACAACCGGCACACCGTGTTGTTTGATCTTTGCATAAGCGGCACGCAATTCGTCATCGTCGGCGGGGCCATTAAGCGCGATGGCAAAGCCTTCGTCAGCAAGCGCTTCCGCCGTCGCAAGGCCAATGCCGCGCGACGAGCCTGTAACAAGCGCAACCTGTCTCATGAACGCGCCCCCTTCTTCATCAATTCACGCGCGATGATCATCCGTTGAATCTGGTTTGTTCCCTCATAGATTTGGCAGATTTTCGCGTCGCGATAAAGCCGCTCGACTTCGAAGCCGCGAATATAGCCCGAACCGCCAAAAACCTGCACAGCATCCGACGTGCGCTGAACCGCCATATCGCCCGCAAAACATTTCGCCATCGAGCAGGCTTTCGTTGCATCTTCGCCGCGATCAAGCTTCATCGCAGCGGAATAAACAAGGAGCCGCGCGGCTTCGATATCTTTCGCCATATCGGCCAAAAGCCATTGTACGCCTTGAAATTCCGCAATCTGCTTGCCAAATTGTTTGCGCGTTCCGGCATAATCAACCGCCGCTTCAAGCCCCGCCTGTCCAATGCCCACAGCAAGCGCGGCAATGCCGACGCGGCCCTTATCGAGCACGCTCATCATCATGTGAAAGCCGCGATTTTCTTCGCCAAGCAAAGCCCATGAAGGCAAGCGAACATCGGCGAAATTCAACGCGCCGACTTGGCTCGCGCGTTGACCCATTTTATGTTCCTTCGGCCCGCGCGTAACACCTTCTGCATGGAGATCAACAATAAAGATCGACATGCCGCGATTGCCCGCTTCTTTGTTGGTGCGCGCAAGTACAAAACCATAATCGGCAACAGGCGCATTGTGAATCCAGATCTTGCCGCCATTCAAGCGCCAGCCCGCGCCATCGCGCACGGCGGTTGTGATAATGCCAGAAACATCTGTGCCCGCTTCAGGTTCGGTGATGCAATAGGCAACTTTTGCCTTCATCGAAAGAAAATCGGGCAGAAGTTTTTGCTGTTCTTCCGTGCCGTGGCGCACGAGTAATGTTGAAATGAGTTCAACGAGTCCGCATTGATCGGCAATACTTGAATAGCCGCGCCCGAGCTCCTCCATCACGACAGCATAAGTCAGCGTATCAAAACCCGGACCCCCGAGATTTTCCGGCACGCCGATTCCAAAAAGGCCAAGTTTCGCCATCTCATCATAGATCTCGCTTGGAAAGCGCTCGTCGCGATCAAGACTTTCGGCCACAGGCCGGATCACCTCATCGGCGAAGGCCCGCGCCATATCGCGTACTTGCTCTTGCGTGGCGTTGAGAAACATCGCTTCCTCTTCCTTTAGTAACCAGACGGTTACATACGACCGGGTACACGCTCCGGTCAAGAGGATCATGACACGGATTGTCCCGAAACGCCTACCGTGAGGGATACCAGAAAGAGCCCTTGCGGGTTATAAAGTCTCATGACTATAATGCACCAAATGGTTACTTAAATCGGGAGGATGCTATGCAGCCGTCAACCAAGCGGAAATTTGGTCGTGTTGATCTCGATGTGACGGCCTTTGCCTTTGGCGCCGCCCCTGTCGGCAATTTTCTCCGCGAGATTGATGACGAAACCTCGGACGCAATGTTCAAACGCTCTTGGGACGCCGGCGTCCGCTTTTATGATACGGCGCCGATGTACGGACATGGCCTTTCAGAATTGCGCACCGGCCATTCGCTCCGCTGGAAAAAGCGGGATGATTTTGTGATCGCCTCGAAAGTAGGCCGATTGCTGCATCCTGCGAAGCGTGAAACAATTAATTTTTCGCCATGGGTCAATGCCGCGCCGTTCTCGATTGAGTTTGATTACAGCTATGATGGAACGATGCGCTCATTTGAACATAGTCTGCAGCGCCTTGGGCTTGAGCGCATTGATATTCTCTTCATACACGATATCGACGTGTTCACGCGGGGAGCCGAACAACCGGAAGTGTTTAAACAAGCGATGGATGGCTGCTATAAAGCGCTTGCCAGCTTGCGTGATCAGAAGCTTGTGAAAGCCATCGGCGTGGGCGTGAATGAATGGCAAGTATGCCATGAAGCGTTAAAGCAACGCGATTTCGACTGCTTCTTACTCGCCGGCCGCTACACTCTGCTTGAACAAGACGCGATTGATCAATTCTTGCCCCTTTGCGAAGAGCGGGGCGCGGCCGTGCTTGTAGGTGGCGGCTTTAATTCCGGCATTCTGGCAACGGGCGCGAAGCCCGGCGCGAAATATAATTATTCGCCAGCGCCCGCAGCGATCATGGACAAGGTCGCAAAGATCGAAGCCGTCTGCGCCGAATTCAACGTGCCACTTGCCGCAGCAGCCTTACAATTTGTGGTCGCGCATCCGGCCATTCCATCCTTCTGCGCCGGCACACGCACGGTTGAACAATTAAACCAAAATCTCGAATGGTTCAGCCATAAGATTCCCGCTGAATTCTGGGCAACTTTGAAGAAAAAGAATCTTCTGCGCGAGAATGCACCGATCCCGCAATGACCGGACGACATCTCTCTGCTGGTCATTATGATTATGATGATTTTCAAATCGACGATTGGTTTGAAACCGTATATGCGACCATTACGGAAGAGCTGATTGATCGCTTTGCCGATCTGACCGGCGACCGTTTCGCGATTCACATAGATAATGATGCCGCGCGCGCTTTGGGCTTTGAACGGCGCGTGGCACATGGGCTTTTAATTTTATCCCTCATCGATGGATTAAAGAATCAGACCGAGATCAAAATCAAAGCCGTGGCCTCGCTGGGCTGGGAGTGGCGCTTCACGCGTCCAGTCCTTCTTGGCGAGATCATTCGCGCTCGATTTACGGTTGAAGCCAAGCGGCTAACGCGTGATCCATCACGCGGAATTGTGACTTTTGCTGTGGAAGTGCGCGACCAGAATGATGAGATCGTACAACAGGGTACAAACAATCTCATGGTACTGACGAAAAATTATTCACTAAATTGAATTGTGCTTCGTATCATTCACAATTCGATATCAGCAACGAAGATGCCGTCCAATCCACCTTGAACGGTGGCAACAAGTTTTGCGGCGAC
>CANGSG010000080.1 GCA_947456435.1 Hyphomicrobiales bacterium | reverse complement strand
CTTGTCGATTTTTGTTTTGACCGCGGCATTGCTTTTGTTGCGCGGATGGAAATTGCGAAAAAAAGCGAATGACAAAGGCGCATTTGTTGTCGGTATTGCCTCGGGTGTTGCCAATGGCGCCGTTGGCATGGGCGGACTTCCTGTAGCATTGTTTTTAACGGCGGATGGTGACTCGCCCGCAAAAATTCGTGCCGCTGTGACGGCTTATTTTTTCCTTCTGGATGTGATGGGTCTGACCTTCCTGTTTAATGCGGGCTTGGTTGATCAGGACACGATCAAAACGGCTCTTCTGGCCTTGCCCCTTCTGATAATCGGTATGACACTTGGTACGCGGCATTTTCTTGGTGCGACGGCTGAGGGCTTTCGTCGCATTACATTATTTATGCTGATCTTTATTGCTCTTGCTGGAATCATTCGTAGTCTGATCCCTTAACAGACGGAGGCACCCTTCATGCGCGATTTACATTTGCCCGGTCGGTCGGTTGCTTATGGGAGCCATGGTGCGGCAGCGACATCGCAACAATTATCAACTTCGATCGCGCTAGAAACACTACGCAACGGCGGTAATGCCATGGATGCGGCTTTGGCTGCGTCCGCCGCTCAATGTGTGATCGAGCCGCACAACACCGGTATCGGGGGCGATTGCTTTGCGCTTTACTGGCGAGCTGATCACAAAAAACTCTATGCGCTGAATGGATCGGGTTGGGCACCCGCCGGTCTCTCCGACAAGATGTTGCTCGGCCAAGGCCTAAATTCCATTGCCACAGAATCAGTTCATGCGGTAACGATTCCGGGTGCCATTGATGCATGGTCAAGGCTGCTTGCCGATCACGGCACAAAGTCATTTGCCGATATTCTTGCGCCCGCAATCGAGCTCGCCGAGAAGGGCTTTATTCTTCATGAGCGCGCCGCAGCGGATTGGGCGGAAGAAGAAGGCAAGCTCCAGAATGATGCAGGTGCGCGTGCGCAATTACTAAAAGGCGGTCGTGCGCCGCGTGCTGGCGAGAAAGTTCAATTTCCTGAACTGGCTAAAACGCTCCGTATACTGGCGCAGGAAGGTCGTGATGCCTTCTATCAAGGCGCCATCGCGAAATCGCTTGTTGATTTCCTGCGCGCGCAAGGCGGCACTCATACGCTCTCTGATTTTTCAGAATTTGCGACGCAGTATGTTGATCCGATCAAGGCCAATTATCGGGGCGTCGATCTCTATCAAATTCCTCCAAGTGGGCAGGGCTTAACAGCGCTTGTCTTGTTAAATATTCTTGAAGGCTATCAAACAAAAGCGATGGATCCTTTAAGTGCGGATCGCTTTCATCTGCAAATCGAAGCAACGCAACTCGCCTACTCCGTGCGTGATGCCTTTGTTGCGGACCCAGCCTTTGCGCATGTGCCCGTTGATGAGCTTCTCTCAAAATCATTCGCTGAAAATCTACGGTCAAAGATTGATATGAAAAAGGCGGGACACGCGCCTTCAGAAAAAGCATCAACATATCAGCGCGATACGATTTACCTCACAGTTGCCGATCGACACGGCAATATGTGTTCCTTTATCAATTCGCTGTATTTTTCCTTTGGTGCGGGCAAGGTCGATCCGGCGACCGGTATTGCATTGCAAAATCGTGGCGCTTGTTTCCGTGTTGAACCTGGGCATCCGAACACAGTCGAGCCACGCAAGAGGCCGTTGCATACAATTATTCCGGCTATGGCACTTAAAGATGATCAGCCATGGCTCTCCTATGGTGTGATGGGTGGCGCCTATCAACCCGTTGGCCAAGCGCATGTTCTGCAAAATCTCATCGACTATGAAATGAATATTCAAGAAGCATTTGATTATCCGCGCGGCTTCCGTCGGCTCGATGTTTTTGAAGGCGAGAGAGGTATTCCCGATTCAGTCATGCGCGAACTTGCTGACCGCGGTCATCCGGTGACACGGCCTACCATGCCGCTCGGTGGTGGGCAGGGTGTGCTTGTGACTGATGACGGCTCTTATGCTGCGGGCACTGATCCTCGAAAAGATGGCGTTGCGCTCGCGTACTGATGTTAATGGTCAGTCGCAGTCGATCAATTTGTTTTGCCAGCATCGGGACGCCATTTGATCAGCGTCCGCGCGCCCTGTAGGTCCAAGAAGCCTCGATAATTCATCGCGCGCAATTGCGGCATTATGGGCGACTTTTTTGAGTTGCGGATTATTCCCAGTAATTGCGCTCGCTGCGATGCTCATCCACATCAATGCCTTTGTGTTATTTTGTTCAACGCCATAACCATAGCGATAGAGTTCGCCGAGCCCATAGTGGGATTCAAGATCACCCTGTACGGCAGCGAGTCGATAGAAATGCAATGACTCTGTGAAATTCTGTGCCGTGACTTTGCCTTCCCGATAAATTTGGCCCAATTGCCGTTGGGCTTGCACGACGCCTTGACCTGCCGCGTCACGCAATAAGGAAACCGCTTGGTCAGGCTCATACATAACGTTGCGCGGATCAAGCTTGAGATCAGCGAGATCAAGGAGAGCAGGCGGGTAATGTCTCTCGGCTGAAAGAGTGAGCCACTTCAGTCCTAATTCGAGATCGCGGGCAACGCCTCGCCCTGAAAGATAGGCTTGCGCCAACCGATACTGGGCCTCGGCGCTGCCTTGAGTGGCGGGGGGCGTCCATAACTGAATGGCGGCTTCAATATGGCCTTGAAGAAAGGCACGGTCTCCGTCCTCGACAGGCCCTGCCACGACGGGTCCCACAAGCGTGGCGAATAAAGCTCCTGCCATCAGGTGTTTTCGATAGTGGATAGCAAGAGCCTGAAAATTAAACGCCATGGCGATATACTCCCGCCGTTACAACTTGCCTTATGCAGACAAAACACGAAACCCGTTTTGACCTGACTTGATGAAAGGCCTTTCGGAGGCTCTTTGCAAGTCTGGTGTTCTGGGCCAATTCACCTTGGGCTGCGTTGCCAGATCATTTTGCGTCATGCACTCCCTATGCTTTACTGATACGTCACGACGTCACCGAAAAATGATCAAGACTCAATACAGCAAGACCGGATTAATTTTTTTGATTTTCCCAACGATCACCCAGCTCAATCGCCATTGGAAGTTACAATGCCCACTTTACCGTTAACCCTTGAAGACACAGCACAGAAAACCCGTTCAGGCGCACTCTCGGCCGAACAATCGGTCAATGAAGCGCTTGCGCGTATTGAGCAGACAAATTCAAAGTTAAAGGCTTTCGTTCATCTCGATAAAGATCGCGCTCATTTAGAGGCACGGCATCTTGATCGGCTTGCGGCGTTGGGCTCACCGAAAGGGCCGCTTTTCGGCGTACCGCTCGCCATTAAAGATATTATTCATGTTGCAGGTATGCCGACAGGCGGCGGCTCGCTCACACGCAAAGGTACCGCACCTGAAGCGCGGGATGCTGAAGTCGTGCAGAGGTTGAAGAATGCCGGCGCGATCATCATCGGCAAAGTTGCGACTGTTGAATATGCCTTTGGTGGATGGGGTTCGAACGAAACTATCGGTGCACCCGTCAATCCTTGGGACTTAACACGTGATCGCGTGCCGGGTGGATCGTCAAGTGGCTCAGGCGTATCTGTCGCTTCGGGCATGGTGCCGGGCGCTTTGGGGAGTGATACAGGCGGCTCAATTCGATTGCCGTCCTCGTTTTCAGGAATGGTTGGATTGAAGACGACAGCAGGTTTGATCCCGACAACAGGTGTTCTGCCGCTTTCCGATATGCTTGATACGATTGGCCCGATGACCCGCACCGTGCGCGATGCTGCGATATTGTTTGATGTGCTGACAGAACGCGCCGAAGGCACAAGCTTACCTGCGCAACAAAGCCAATCAAAACCATTTGAAGGCAAGCGGATCGGCATACCGGAAGATCTCGGGATAACATTGCATCCGCATACAGAAGCGATCTGGCAAGATACGATGCGACGCATCAAAGACGCGGGCGCTATTCTTGTGCCGGTGCGTTTTCCAAAAAGTCTTGCCGATTATGCGGCGCCATGCGGCATGTTTCTCGCTGTTGATGGTTATCGCAACTATCGCGGGCTTGCTGAAGAAGAGCCCAATCGCTTAGGTGAAGCTGTGCGCAGGCGAATGCTGAGTGGTAAGTCTGTGAGCGCGGTCGATTACATCGAAAATATTTTGAGCCGTGACCGCAACAAGACCGTCATCGCGCAAGTGTTTGAAGGTATCGACGCATTGATGACGCCAACAACGGCATTTCCTGCGCCGATACTTCGTGAACATTCAGAGCATGATAGTCCGGCGGTATTCACACGCTTTGCAAATTATTTTGAATTAGCCGCAATCAGCTTGCCTGCAGGTGTAACATCAGAAGGATTACCGGTCGGCATGCAATTTGTTGTGCCCGGCTTCAAGGAATCGCGTGCGCTTGATCTCGCTTATCGGTTGGAACTGAGCCTTGGCGGTCCGATTTTGTGCCCCCTATTGAAAGCCTGATTGTCGCGCGCTGATCCGGATCATCGCGAATAGTCTCTCCGCTCCCGATGGGATCACTATGATTCCGGTTCATCGGGAGGACACGATGCCGTATCACAGTAATGGAGAGTTGCCGGATCGTGTGCGTCTTCATCTGCCCGCTCACGCGCAAGATATTTTTCGTGAGGCGTTCAATCACGCCTATGAGCGCTATGCTGATCCGAGCAAGCGCCATTTTGGCGGCGGTCGGGAAGCCGCCGCGCATCGTGTCGCTTGGGCGGCCGTTAAGCGCTCTTATCACAAAGACGGCGACCGGTGGGTGCGTTTGAATGGCGGCTGATTGCGCCAGTTCTTTAGCCAATAGGGGCGCATGGCCTCAAATTTGAGCCATATCAAAACCCCTCATTGTATAAATGGTTATTTCCCCCTCGAGCCGAAGCGGCGATAAACGAAATCATTTATATAATACAAATTTATACGTGAATTATAAAAATTTACGTTGAAATTTGACTATTAAGCGATAATATGGAGTTCGCTGGTTTGACAAAATGTCGCACCCAGCGGATGAAGAGCCAGACGAGAGCGGGCAGGCGGTTATGAGCGCATTTGAAGAAGAAACCGTGTTGAGCGTCCATCATTGGACCGATCGCCTCTTCAGTTTCACGACCACTCGTAATCGCAGCTTTCGTTTCCGCAATGGCCAGTTCTCGATGATCGGTCTCCCGGTCGACGGCAAGCCGCTTCTGCGCGCCTATTCGATCGCGAGCCCTAATTATGATGACAAGCTCGAATTTTTTTCAATCAAGGTTCCTGATGGTCCTTTAACATCGCGGTTGTTGAACATCGTTCCCGGTGACAAAATCATTGTAGGACAAAAAGCGACGGGCACTTTGTTGCTCGATAATCTCTTGCCCGGAAAACACCTTTATCTTTTCGGAACTGGCACAGGCTTGGCACCCTTTTTGAGTCTCATTCGTGATCCTGAAACTTACGAAAAATTCGAGAAAGTTGTGCTCGTGCATGGCACGCGCGAGGTTGCCGAACTCGCCTATAGCGACATGATCGAAAAAGAATTGCCTGAAGATGAATTCTTGGGTGAATTCGTTCGCGATAAACTGATTTACTATCCAACTGTGACCCGCGAGCCCTTTAAAAATCGGGGACGTATTACGGATCTGATTTCAGCCGATCATTTGACGAGTGACATTGGCTTGCCATCGCTCAACCCACATGACGATCGCATTATGATCTGCGGTTCGCATGGCCTAAATATTGATCTGACAAATATTCTGAAAGCGCGCGGCTTTGAGGAAGGCTCGAGTGGTACGCCGGCAAATTATGTTGTCGAGAAAGCGTTTGTCGAAAAGTAGGGCTTAGGCAATAAAATAAATCTACTGCCTACTACCTACTGCCTACTGCCTACTGCCTACTGCCTATGCCCTTAGCTTGTTACTTTCCCAAGCCACCCATAAGCATATACTTGATCTCGGTATATTCTTCGACGCCATGAAGCGATCCTTCGCGACCGATGCCTGATTCCTTGACGCCGCCGAACGGTGCTTCCGCGGTCGAGATAATGCCTTCATTGATACCGACAATGCCATATTCAAGCGCTTCACCAACGCGCCATACACGGCCAATATCGCGGGTGTAGAAATAGCAAGCGAGCCCGAATTCCGTATCATTTGCCATGCGGATCGCTTCTTCTTCTGTCTTGAAACGGAAGAGCGGTGCGACGGGGCCAAATGTTTCCTCGCGGGCAATCACCATATCGGATGTGATATCGCGAATAACCGTTGGCTCAAAAAATGTGCCGCCAAGCGCATGACGCTTGCCGCCGGTAATAACTTTACCGCCCTTCTTCACAGCGTCGGCTACATGCTCTTCAACTTTTGTCACGGCTTTCGCATTGATGAGTGGACCTGTTGTTGTTCCCTCACCAAAACCATCGCCAACCTTGAGCGTCGTAACCGCTTTCGCAAGTTTTTCTGCGAAGGCATCATAGATACCGTCTTGAATGATAAAGCGGTTCGCACAGACGCAGGTCTGTCCGGCATTGCGGTATTTTGAAGCCATCGCGCCCGCGACGGCAGCATCAAGATCGGCATCATCAAACACGATAAAGGGCGCATTGCCGCCAAGTTCGAGCCCCACTTTTTTCACGGTGGTTGCGCATTGCGCCATTAGTAATTTTCCGACCGCCGTTGAGCCTGTGAAAGAGAGTGCACGCACGATCGAGCTTGATGTCATCTCGCCACCAATTTCTCTGGCATGTCCGGTAACGACCGAAAACACACCTTTTGGAAGTCCTGCCCGCTCGGCAAGTTCGGCGAGGGCCAATGCCGAAAATGGTGTTTCTTCCGAAGGTTTCACAACAAAGGCGCAACCGGCCGCGAGCGCTGGTCCTGCTTTGCGTGTGATCATCGCATTCGGAAAATTCCAAGGCGTGATCGCGGCTACAACACCAACAGGTTGTTTGATCGCAACAATCCGTGCATTGGGCCATGGTGATGGAATGGTCTCACCATAGATGCGGCGCGCTTCTTCTGCAAAAAACTCAACGAAGCTCGCACCATAGGCAACTTCGCCTTTGGCCTCGGGAAGGGGCTTGCCTTGCTCGGCGGTCATGATGCGGCCGAGATCATCCTGATTTTCCATCATCAATTCGAACCAGCGGCGAAGAATTTGTCCGCGCTGCTTTGCCGGTGTTGCCGCCCATGTTTTTTGCGCGCTCTCGGCGGCTTTAATGGCCTCAGCGGTTTCTGCCCGACCTAAAGCGGGAACAGTGCCGATCACTTGGCCATTGGCCGGATTAGTAACGTTAATCTTTTCAGCTGAACCCACCCAGCGGCCCGCAATATAGGCCTCCTCACGAAAGAGGCTTTTGTCTTTTAAAAGATCTTTGAGTGATGCGGACATCGGAAAATTCCACTCCGTAAAATTGATATCGATAAGGTCGCTGCGCGTTCCTATAAGGACCTATTGCATTTTGCCAGAGACCCAGGGACTAAGTCTTTCAGGAGCCAGAGGATGGCGCTTACTCCAGATTAGTATGGCGCGCACGCATAGTATCGGCCGTTTCACCAAGCTTTTCGCGAAGTCGCAAAATCGCAAGTTCGAATAATATTGTCTCGGCAATCTCAAACATGGAGCCCATGGGCAGCACGGAGGCTTCGGTCGTTTGGTCATTCGCCATAGTCTGTGCGGGAATGATGGTGAGAACATCGGCGAGCTTAGGCGTTGATAAGTCGGGCTGCGATGTTATGACGGCAATGCGCGCGCCATCCTCACGCGCGACCTTGATGAATGCTTCACCTGAATTGAGATGGCCCGTGCCCGAGGTGACAATCAACAAATCGCCTTTGCCAAAATGCGGCACGGTCATATCGCCCAAGACATGAACATCAAGTCCGAGATGGAAGAGACGCATGGCGAAGCCTTTTATGGCCAAGCCTTCGCGGCCGCAGCCATAAACAGCAATGTGACGCGCCGATAATATTGCATCGATCAAGTCATCGGCCGCATTGTCTTTGATGCCTTTGAACACATCGCCCAATTCATGAAGCGCTTGTTGCCCAAGGGTTGAGAGCGATGGGGTCATAAGCCTTTAGATCCTTCAATTTGTGAGGTGGCCAAACAAAGCTTTTTGGACAATCGCCATGCTCTTTGCTGAATCTTGCCGACGAATGGCATCAGCAAGTTCAGTATGATCAGCCAATCGATTGGCAATTTTCTTCATTGATTCTGTGGCGGCGATGTTGGTCTCGCATTCGGCCACGGGATCAATCCCTGCTGTATCGGGGAACGTATCGAAATAGAGAATGCCGTTATAGCCATTCTGCTTGAGCGCCACCAGCAATTCGATTGTTTGAATCGGATGGACCGATCCCGCGATTAATCCATCATCGCGTTTGCCATATCCATCATTGAGGTGAACGCCGAGAAGCCGAGAATGGCGCGCAACAAGGGCGGCAGCATAAGCAGGCATTTCGTCAGCATAAAGAACATGAGCGAAATCAAGCGTGACACCGAGATTGGGCAACCCAACTTCTTTTACCGCCAGAAGCGTTGTCCCAATATCCGGCATGAGACTGAAAGAGCGCGGCTCATTGGGCTTATATTCAATTGCGATATCAATTTTTGGATTGTGCTTTGCAACCTCATTCAACGCGGCAATCGTATCGTCCCACGCTTTCCGATAATCGATTTGAAACGCGTAATCGAAACCATCTTGCCCCATCCAAAGCGTCATCAGATTCCCGCCAGCAGCAGCCAAAGAATCAAGGCCGCGTTTGGTGATATCAATCGCGTTGCGACGCACAGTCGGATCTGGATGTGTAAAGGCGCCAAGTTTAAAACCCGGATCGGTGTAGTAGCGCATGGCATAGCCATTCAAACGCACGCCCGATTTATAGAGGCCTTCCATGATTTCCTTTTCTGAAAATCCTTCCAGATGGTCAGGATAATTCAGATCGACCG
>CANGSG010000079.1 GCA_947456435.1 Hyphomicrobiales bacterium | reverse complement strand
GTTTCAAACGTCCTTTTACAATCGCATGAATGCCTGACGTCGATAGTTTTTGCGCGAGCTCTTTTTCGATCCGACCGATCACCGGCTCGCTTTTCTCGCTCAATTCTTCGAGGCGATGCGTGATCGCTTGATAGGCTTCAGGTGAGAAATGGCGGAAGGCCAAATCTTCAAGTTCTTCGCGAAGATCTTGCATCCCCATACGACCGGCAAGCGGCGCATAGATATCCAATGTTTCTTCAGCAATCCGAGCGCGCTTGGCTTCCGCCATGAAATTGAGCGTCCGCATATTGTGAAGACGATCAGCAAGCTTGATCAAAAGCACTCGTACGTCATCGGCAATTGCCAACAAAAGCTTGCGGAGATTTTCAGCTTGCGCAGCCTTTTTAGAAACAAGGTCAAGCTTTTGAATCTTGGTGAGACCTTCGACAAGACTGCCGATTGCCGGCCCAAACAGACGGTCGATTTCCTCGCGCGTGGTTTCTGTGTCTTCAATCGTATCATGCAAGAGGGCCGCAACGATGGTCGCATCATCGAGCTTGAGATCAGTTAGAATGGCGGCGACTTCAAGAGGGTGCGAGATATAGGGTGCCCCGGACGCGCGCTTCTGGTGACCATGCGCGCGCATCGCATAGACATAGGCGCGGTTAAGCAGCGCCTCATCCGTTTGCGGATTATAGGCTTTGACCTTTTCGACAAGCTCATATTGTCGCATCATGACGCGGTCGAAGGCTCCCGAAGAAAGGCTCCGCTCGAAAATCCTGAGCGGGTTTCCAAAACTATCGCGATTTCAAAGCCGCTTCGCAAGAGATGACAAAGAAACAACGTTAAGACGCAAAGAAAAAGCCCGGCGAAACGAGCCGGGCTTTGATTGTTTCGTCTCTTACAGGGCGGGATCAGTCCGCGTCGTCATCCGAGCCCGAGGGTGGCACGAGCCCATCAAGGCCACGCAGCAGATCTTCTTCCGTCATGCGGTCGAATTCGACATTGGCATCGTCACTGGCCGCAGGCGCAGCGCCGATCATCGGCACAGCTTCCGCTTCCGGCTCGTCAACATCAACGTGCTTCTGGAGCGAGTGGATAAGATCTTCTTTGAGATCTTCAGGCGAGATCGTCGAATCCGCAATCTCACGCAGGGCAACGACCGGATTTTTGTCGCGATCGCGATCAATCGTGATCGGCGAGCCCGCCGAAATCATGCGGGCGCGATGACTTGCGAGCAAAACGAGCTCGAAGCGGTTGTCGACTTTTTCGATGCAATCTTCAACGGTGACGCGAGCCATGGACGCTCAGTCTCCTTCGCTGGACGGGAAAAGGAATGTGGGGGTCTGATACACAGGCCGGGGGGCTGACGCAAGTTTTTAGGGAGATCTTTCTCATAAATCTGCAAAATCTCCGGTTCAAAGCCCAAAAATAGACACAAAGGGCCGATTTTTTGCGAATGTCTTGACGAAAGATCAGGAGAATCCCTAAAAGAGCAACCAGTAAGGAAGTTGTTTCTTATTCAATTTATTGCAGGTTGCGTCGCACGGCCCGTTGGCCGGACCTGGCGTTTTTGATCATTAATTGCATCGGCTCTGGCGACGCCGGGCCAAAGGAAAGAACAGAATCCATGAGTTCAGGTGAACGCATCGCCCTCTTTATCGATGGTGCCAATCTCCACGCGACCGCAAAATCGTTGGGCTTCGATATTGATTACCGGCGCTTGCTTAAAGAATTTGAGTCACGCGGCAATTTGCTCCGTGCATATTATTACACCGCTCTCGTTGAAGATCAGGAATATTCATCAATCCGTCCCTTGATCGACTGGCTCGACTACAACGGCTTTCGCGTCGTTACAAAGCCGGCAAAGGAATATATCGACTCAACCGGTCGCCGTAAAATGAAGGGCAATATGGACATTGAACTCGCCATCGATGCCCTGGAACTTGCACCTTTTATCAATCATGCGGTGATTTTCTCAGGCGACGGCGATTTCCGTTCGCTCGTTGAAGCGCTGCAGCGCAAGGGTTTAAAAGTGTCTGTCGTTTCGACCATCAATTCGCAACCACCTATGGTGGCTGATGAATTGCGTCGTCAGGCGGATGATTTCATCGACATCGTCAATCTGTTACCAAAGATCGGACGCGACACACGGGAAGTCCCGGAGCGTGCGCCGCGCGAAAAGCGTCCAGCCCGCACACCGGACATCATCGAACCGGCTGACGTCTGAGTTGATCGTAAACTGACACGATCATGGCCTCACCTCTCGACCCGCCGCGGAATTGCAAACTCTGTCCGCGGCTGGTCGACTTTCGTTTGGACTCGCGTCGCGACAATCCCGACTGGCATAACGCACCTGTCCCCTCATTCGGTCCGGCCCATGCCAAACTTCTGATTGTGGGATTGGCGCCCGGCCTCAAAGGGGCAAACCGCACCGGCCGTCCCTTCACCGGCGACTATGCGGGTGATCTTCTCTACCAAACTCTGATCAAATTCGGCTTTGCAAAGGGTGTCTATGGAGCCCGGCCAGATGACGGTCTAACGCTCCTTGATGTGCAGATCACGAACGCCGTGCGCTGCGTACCGCCGGAAAACAAACCAACCCCGGCAGAAATCCGCACGTGCCGGCCCTATCTCGAAAAAACCATCGACCATCTCAAAGGCCTAAGAGCGATTGTGGCTTTGGGCCGTATCGCCCATGACGCGGTCATCAAGAGCTTCGGTAAGTCTCTCTCCGCCCATCTCTTCGCCCACGGGGCTTCCCATGACCTCGGCGGCCCGACCCTCTTCGACAGCTATCATTGCTCCCGCTACAATACGAACACGGGTGTCCTGACCGAAGCGATGTTCGAAGCCGTCTTCGCCTCTGTCCGCAAGCATATCGATCGCTGAGCCTGAGCACGTTTATGCAAGAATGCCAGCAGGCTTCGGCAAGAGGGCAAGGCCCGAACCGCCGTCTCCGATGGACAGCGGCGCGGTGAACGCCTAATAAAACCCTATGCCAAGCCCCCGTCCGCCCCGTTTGATCGAGAATTTTGACCGGCTTTCGGTCGAGCGTGCAATTGCTGAATTGCGCGCGGGTCGTCCTGTTCTCTTGATCGATGGTGACCGTTCGGGGCTGATCGCTTCCGCTGACAGTGCGGATACGCGCCTCCTGGGAGCGCTCTCCGCGCTCGCGGAGGGCAAGGCTCATCTTGTTTTGACAGAGAAGCGTCTCGCCCGGCTCGGTGTGCAACGCGAAACCGCCGGCGCCTTGGCGCTGCCCCGCTTAGACGCCGTACGCATTCTCGCGCTCTCGACAAAATCGGACGCGCGAATCGACGCGCCGGTTGGTGCAACGACCATCATCGACAGGGCGGGACTTGATCTCGCCGCACTGGCGCAGCTTTTGCCTGCGATCATTGTTGTTTCTGTGGGTAGCGACAAATTAGCGGGTGAAGCGATTTTGTCGGTGCGCGCCGAAGCGATCGAACATTATCGCCGACAAGCGACAACCAAGCTCACGCTCGTCTCGCGCGCACCGGTGCCGCTCGAAGGCGCAGAGCAAAGCGAGTTTATTGTGTTCCGCGGTGGTGAAGGTTTGCGCGATCAAGTCGCGGTGAAAGTCGGCAATCCTGATTCAAACGCTGCCGTTCTTGTAAGGCTTCATTCAGCATGTCTTACCGGTGATCTCTTTGGTAGCCTCAAATGTGATTGCGGCGATCAGTTGCGCGAAGCTGTACGCATGATGGCCGCACAAGGCGGCGGCTATCTTCTCTATCTCGATCAAGAAGGCCGCGGCGCAGGGCTCGCCAACAAGATTCGCGCGTATAAACTTCAAGACGAAGGTCTGGATACTTATGATGCCGATGCAGAGCTAGGCCTCGGCATGGACCAGCGTCATTTCGATTTTGCCGCCGCGATGCTTGAGACATTAGGCGTGAATAAAATTACATTGATCACAAATAATCCCGACAAGATTGATGCGATGAAACGCTCAGGCATTGATGTTGTCGGGCACCGTCGACTCTTTGGTCGCGAAAATCCGTCCAATCTTCGTTATGTCGCGACGAAGCGCGAACGCGCGGGACATTTGTCAGAGTAAATCGAATTGATAATCGCTATTCGGTGATGGCGATCACACTCAATCGTCGCGATGGACGCGCTCGTTACGCTCATGACGCTCTTGCGCTTCAATCGAAAGTGTGGCGATCGGACGAGCATCAAGACGCTTGATGGAGATCGGCTCACCGGTTTCTTCGCAATATCCGTATGTGCCGTCATCAAGGCGTGCGAGCGCTGAATCGATCTTGGCGATCAATTTGCGCTGCCGGTCGCGTGAGCGCAGCTCAATGGACCGATCAGTCTCAGAAGATGCGCGATCAGCAATATCCGGATGGTTCTCGCTGTCATTTTGAAGATTGGCGATGGTCTCGCGCGCTTCGCGAAGGATATCTTCTTTCCAGGCCAATAATTTCTTCCGGAAATACTGGCGCTGTCTCTCATTCATAAAGGGCTCGTCTTCGGACGGCCGGTAATCGTGGTCGAGCGTGACTGCGGTAGCCATTCTTTTACCCTGACGCTTTGGCATCCCATCCACCCTTTCCGAGCTTAATCACCCGGACTGGTGATACGGACCCGTTAGTGGCGTGTCTGTTAGCGAAAAATTGAAAGCAAAGCTACGACAATCATCGAAGAGGCTGTGAACAGTTCACCGGCCTGCTTTGGCGAGTTCAACCGCCGCCCGCACATCAATATCGCGCAAAATTTGGTGCGCGCCGGGGTCGAGATCGCTCGGTGATACAAGCGAAAGAGCGCCTGAGAGCCTCGAAAAACTCGCCTCCCCCAGCCTTCCCAGCACAATGTCACGCTTAAGCGCATCAAGCGCATCGAGAATGCCGACACCACGCCGGAGTTGACGGCGACGGCGCTCAACGGGTGTTTCGCCCTCATCCTGTAACGCCAAAACCGCGCTGAGACCGATTGTCGCAATCGTCTTCGAAGGGGCATTTGTCGGAGACGTTTCCCCTCCCACCGCGAATCTCTGTGGCCCGCCCGAGGATGCCGAACGCGCAGCACCGGTTGTCACCGTTGATCCCGATGAGGACGTGATCCGCAAGACGAGCGCTCCTTAAAAAAATTGAAACATACTCTCGATAATCAAGGTTAAATAAATCTTAATCGCGCGGCAGAACTTACCCCCTCGAACTGAAAAACTTGCCCCCATGAAAAGGTCTATCTCACCGATCAATAAAATTTGATGCGTCATTTCAACGGTTTGTGATCGCTTCTCTGATGGCATGCGCCTCGCTTTAGACGAGGTGAGCCTAATTGAGCCTCTCAAGGCGCTGGAGAGATCCCCGTGCGAACCACATTATTAAAATCACTGACATTCGTGTGTTTCGTCGGACTCATTTTCGCTGGCTCCCTTCACGCGGAAACATCGCGCATCAAGGATCTCGCCTCGATTGAAGGCGTGCGACAGAACCAGCTTGTCGGATATGGTTTGGTTGTGGGCCTTAACGGCAGCGGCGACACGCTCAACAACGCGCCTTTCACGAAACAAAGCCTAACCGCGATGCTCGAACGCCTCGGCGTCAACACACGCGGCGCTAATTTGAGAACCGCGAATGTCGCGGCCGTCATGGTAACAGCCGATCTTCCGGCATTCGGACGCAAAGGCTCGCGTATTGATGTCACTGTGTCAGCGTTAGGTGACGCAAAGAGTTTGCAAGGGGGAACATTGCTTGTAACCCCGCTCATGGGCGCCACAGGTGAAATCTATGCCGTGGCGCAAGGGTCTGTTGCGATTGCGGGTTTTCAAGCCGAAGGCGCAGCGGCAAGCCTCACACGCGGTGTACCGACAGTTGGACGTATTTCAAATGGCGCGCTGATTGAAAAGGAAATCGATTATCAATTTAAAGACACGCGCACCGTGCGTCTCGCCTTACGCAATCCCGATCTCACAACGGGTCGTCGCATTGCGTTGGCGATTAATGAATTCATGGCCGCGCCCGCCGCAGAGCCGACGGACCCTTCAACGGTTAATCTCGCGATCCCGAAAAATTTCAAAGGCAATATGGTCCAGCTTTTGACTGAGATCGAACAATTGCGTGTCGATCCTGATCAAGTGGCGCGTGTTGTGATTGATGAACGCACGGGCGTGATTGTGATGGGTAAAGATGTGCGCGTTTCAACAGTGGCGATTGCACAAGGCAATCTGACGATCTCGATCACCGAACAACCGCTTGTGAGCCAACCCGGGCCCTTTGCAGGGGATCAAGCGCAGACCGTTGTCGTGCCGCGTACGACCATTCAAGTCGACCAGGGACAAAACAACAAACTCGCCGTGTTGAAAGACAGCGTAACGTTGAAAGAGCTTGTTGATGGATTAAATGCGCTCGGCATCGGCCCGCGCGATATCATCTCCATCTTGCAAGCCATCAAAGCGGCCGGCGCATTGCAAGCTGAAATCGAGGTGATGTGATGACGGTCATGGCCTTTAATGCGGCATCGCTCCAACCTCATACAAATACACAACAATCAAAACTCTCTTCGCTCGCGGAAGAGTTTGAAACGAGTTTTCTCGCGTCAATGTTCGGGCAAATGACATCTCTGCTCGATGGTGATGGTCCTTTGGGAGGACAGGGTGCAGGCGGTGACGCCTGGCGCGCTCTTCTGACCGATGAATTGGCCAAAAGCGTATCCCGTTCCGGTGGCGTCGGCATCGCCCGTAGCGTTCATGCCGAATTAATCGCCCTTCAAGAATCCGGAAACACATCTCATGACACAGCCAACTAAAAATTCTGTTCCGCTTACACGCCCCACAATCAATTCGGAAACCGATGCGGAAGCGCTTTGCAAACTCGTTGAAGAACGGCTCGACGCGGTGGAAACCCTCATCCGCGAAGAGACGGACCGCTTGGCTGAAGCGCGGTTGCGCGATGCCTTTGCCCTTTTCGAGAGAAAAAGCCAGCTCACTGAGACCTATCATCGCGATGTAATGAAACTCAAAAACAATGCGGTGGCGCTTGCACGATTCAAACCGGAAGGGCTTGACCGTTTGAAATCCCGGCAAGCGCGCTTTGAAGCGGCGCTCGATGCCAATCTCAAAGTCTTGCAAACTCTGAGCAAGGCGTCAGAACATCTTATCCGTGGCCTTGCCGATGATGTCGAAGCGCCGCGCACGCTCAATGTTTACAACAGTGCGGGGAAAAAGCTGGGATCGGGACCACGCCCGCGTGTTGAACCTCTCGTGATCTCTCGGAAGAGTTAGGCGGAAAAAGAAACGCTCAAATTTGAACAAGAATTGAATGATCTTTCATACGATTTTTTGGGAGTTTGGCGTGTAGAGAAAAGATCCCTTGATCTCTCTTTTGTGGATTGATCAGATCTTGAGGATTTAAACCCATGACCTCCACCGCGATCCTATCTCCCCTGAGCCGGGCGCCTATCGCGGACACCGAAACCGGCGTACCGCGCACCCAAAACACAAAGACGGATATGACAACGAAAGGGGACGAAAAAGACGCCCCCTCGAAACCGTCATCATCGAGCGACACCAAACCCTCCCCCAATGCTACAGTCCGACGCACGACCATTGACTGGGAGACCGGTTCGGTTGTGTTCCGCGTGATCGATGAACATAGCGGCCGCACGGTGAGCCAAAGCCCAGAAGAAGCGCTTTTGCGCTTGCGCGCTTATGCACGCCAAAATGAGACGGCGACAGACGCCTCTGCAGATCAACCTGCATCGCCCTCGCCCCGGACTGAGAAAACGGTCTGAAAAACAAGAATGAGTTTAACTTTTTGTTAACACTCTCAATGCGCGCAGCACCAAGATGATACATCTAACGCGCGCTGCTTTTCGGTTGTGCTGATAATTAAAATCAACCTCAAATTTTAATTTACGCGGAAATTTACCATATTCTGCGGGACTTTACGTAACGAGTGGTGTCTTCCGCCCCTGACCCCGATCCTTCGATGCGCTGCAGGACGCAGCGGAACTCGGAAGCATCACGCTTCCCTCATCAGAAGGATGAACGAAAATGTCTATGTCGGTAAACATGTATTCGGGCCTCAACGCCCTTTTGAGCATCAATTCGGAATTGAGCTCTTTGCAAGTGCAAGCCACAACCGGTAAGCGCGTTAATACAGCAGCGGATGATTTGTCGGCCTTCATTAGCGCCAAGGGATATACTAATCGTGCAAGCTCGATCTCTGACATCAATACTACGCTATCAAATAACCTCGCGACGATCAGCGCTGCAAAAACGAGTGCCGATCAAATTCGTAAAACTATTTCAGACACGCTTTCTCTCTTGAAGGATGCATCGCAATCGCAATCATATATTGCCGGAACAGGGGGCACCGAGAATATATCGGATGTTGGAGTAACAACCGTCAATTCAGGGAGCCTAACTGGGCTCACCGATGCTGGTGCTGCAAACAATAACTTCAATATGAATACGGCACTTGTTGGCGGAAATTTCAATCTTAGAATTGGAAATCAAGCAATCAAGCAAGGAGCCGTTTACACCATACGAACTTCAAATGGCAGCCAAACCTTCAAGATCCAAGCTGCTAACGAAGCGGTTTCGGGAACTGGTGATGGTTCAAATTTAACAAACGCTGCCAAAGTTACGACGGTTGGCGATCTTCTCAACGTGCTCACTGCTGCAGGTGTGACAATTAATAATAGGCCGCAAGCAGCCAACACGAATATCGCCAATACGAATATCCAAATGACCTTTGCCGGCTCGGGTGGCATTCAATTTACGCAAAACGCAAAGGCAAACGACGGCACAACATCGGATTTGACTCAGATGTTCGGTGGTGTCCGCGCAAAAGGTGGTGCAAATCCTGCCGAATGGACCGCTGACGACGTAACATCGCCATCAGGTCTTGTGAGTTCTGGTAATCAGCAATTCACAATCATTGGTCAGAAACACACGATGTCGGGCGGCGTGAATGGACGGACCGCTGAT
>CANGSG010000078.1 GCA_947456435.1 Hyphomicrobiales bacterium | reverse complement strand
GTCTGACAGCGCTTCGGCGCCCGTTTGATTGGTGCGGTCTGAAAGGCCAATCATCACACGATCTTGAAGAACAAGAATATCACCGCCATCGGCAAAGCCGGGGCCCTTCAAATCGATCACGCGCGCAAAACGGCGTTTCAATACCGGCGCCATCTCGGCGGCCTCCCCGAAGCGACTCTGCGCACCGGGCCGCATCACAATCGCGCCTTCGGTAAACACCAGAGCGGGATCTTCGACAAACATCGAATCAGGAAACGCATCGAGTGCCGGTAACGTCTCGACCGCAACTCCGGCGGCTTGGACCGCGGCGACATAGGCCGCATGTTCGTCAAGAACCGTTTGATAAGAGGGCGCGCCCACATCAACCGCGCGCAATCCGTTGACGATGGCGTGACAGGGCGTGCGGACCAGTGCATTGTTGAAGGCGAAAACGGATAGGGTGTTGATTTCCCGGGGGGCGGCCATAAGTGAGCTCTCGTAACCAATGAGGATGAATGATGCGAACCGAAGACCGGATGGCTCCTCTCAAAGACGAGATGATCGCGTTACGCCATCACCTGCATCAATATCCAGAAATCGGACTTGAGGAATACAAGACCAGCGCGCTTGTGGCTACTCGTCTCGCCGAATGGGGGTGGAACGTCACAACAGGCGTCGGTCAAACCGGTGTCGTCGGTACACTCTCGAACGGCACCGGACGCCGGGCGATCGGCATTCGTGCGGATTTCGATGCGCTCCCGATTACGGAGGAAACCGGCCTGCCCTATGCCTCAAAATCGCCGGGCTTCATGCATGCCTGCGGCCATGACGGGCACACGGCAACCTTGCTCGCCACCGCAAAATATCTTGCCGAGACGCGCGATTTCGACGGCACGGTGCATCTCTTCTTTCAGCCGGCGGAAGAGAATTTTGGCGGCGCGAAACTGATGGTCGAAGACGGCTTATTCGAGCGCTTTTCCTGCGATGCAGTGTTCGGCATGCATAATATGCCCGACATTGAAGAAGGCGTGTTTGGCTTTCGCGACGGTACGTTGTTTGCCAATGCCGACGGGTTTGATGTGACGCTCACCGGCGTGGGCGGACATGCTTCAACCCCTGAAGTCACCCGCGATCCGATTGTCGCGGGCGCCAGTATCGTGATGGCGCTGCAGACGCTCGTCTCGCGCAATCTCGATCCGATGGAAGCGGGCGTTGTGACAGTGGGCGTGTTTCAGGCGGGGCGTGCGTCGAATGCCATTCCGCAAACCGCAACACTAACCGTTGATGCGCGCGCCTTTACGCGTGAGATTGCAACGCTGTTGAAAACGCGCATTCCCGAGGTCATCCGCTTGCAGGCGGAAAGTTTCGGCATTCAGGTGACGATCACAGAAATGACCGGTTATCCGGTGCTAGTGAATGATACGCAAATGACGGCGTTTGCACGGCAAGTGGCGGTGAAAACCGCAGGCGCAGCGCGCGTGATTGATTTAAAGCGGCCCTATACGGGATCCGAGGATTTTTCTTACATGCTTGAGAAAAAGCCGGGGTCTTATCTTGTGCTCGGCGCAAAACACGAGCGGGCGCAGCCGTTGCATCACCCCGGCTACGACTTCAACGACAAAATACTCCTCACGGGTGCAGCCTATTGGGCCGACCTCGCACGCGAGTTTCTTCAATCCCGATGACAGATGTCACCGGGGGTGTTCTTGGTTACTTCTTGCCACCACCGAGGATGTCGGCGTCGATCATCGACTGCGCAAGCTTGTTATAGTCGACTTTGTATTCGCCATTGGCGATCGACTGCTTGAGCGCGAGAACCTTCGCGTAATCGAACGGGGGTTCGGAAAGGCCATTGCCCTTGGCAATCGTCACCTGAACCTGCGGCGCTTCGCTTTTGAGCGAAGGCGACGCATCTGCGACCGTAATGGACGCTGCGGCCGCATTTTTATTGTCGACCTTTGGTGCCTTACGCACGGACGGGTCAACAAGGACAGCTTTGTTTCCTACTGGGTCAATCATTTTCACACCTCCAACGCGTGCGTCGAAGACAAGGGTTACACATCGCAGACACTGGTTATATGTCTGCAACCATGAAGACGGTCAGCGCTTTTAAAATTTTAGCGTCCGACGCAATTTTTTTGACCCTGAGCGCATTTTTTTATTAAGCTATTGAAATAGATCAATTAAATGCCCTCTGTGCAAAGCGATCGACGCTCTTTGCCATGCCAATTTCACGGCGCAAGGCGTTGCCAATACGCTTTCTGAGCTTCGCCCAGCGCAAAAGATCGTCCGCGCGACGCTCCGCCCGCTGCAATTTGCGATCAAGGTCCGCATCAAAATGGGCTTCATTCATGACGGCTTACCCCCCTTTTTTCTTTAACCAGCACCCCCACGGCACTGGTTACAACTTAAGGAAGCAAACTATGTGCCATGCCACTATTCGTAAGTTGACGTAGAGGCCGAAATAGCGCCGAAAATGGTTATCGTAAGCGCGGCACTCTCGATCTGACGACGGTGACCCGCATCAACCGGGGATGATTTGCCCCTTCTTGAGGTCACAGGATTTAGGGAGCGAGACCATCATGGCGGTGCTTGACGGTCTTCTGGGACACACAATCCGGCACGGACAGCTTCGTGTTATCGACCCTTGGGGCCGCTCCGCGACCTATGGCGATGGCACGGGTCCCGCAGTCACAATCCGCATCCATGACCTGAAAACCGGTCTCAAACTGCTGTTTGACCCGCAAATGGCCGTCGGCGAAGCCTATATGGACGGAACACTCACCGTGGAGACGGGCACGCTCTACGACCTCATCGATCTGGCTTTTCGGAATTTGGGCCTCAAACCGCTGGCCTATCCGTTGAGCGGGCTCACCGAGAGGCTGCGCACGGCGATGCGGCGGATCGCGCAATTTAATCCGGCCCCGCGCGCGCGCCGCAATGTCGCCCATCACTATGACCTCTCCGACACGCTCTATGACCTGTTTCTCGATGCGGACCGTCAATATTCCTGCGCCTATGTCATGGATCCGTCAGATACGATCGAAACCGCTCAGGCGCAGAAGAAGCGGCATCTGGCGGCCAAACTCCTTTTGAAGCCGGGTCAGAAGATCCTTGATATCGGCTCGGGCTGGGGCGGGCTGGGGCTCTATCTCGCGGCGATTGCCGCAGGCGATGTGACCGGGCTGACGCTGTCGAGCGAGCAGCATCGCGTGTCAAACCAGCGCGCGAAAGACGCCGGATTAGACGATCGCGTCCGGTTTGACTTGCGAGATTACCGCGCCGAACAGGGTCTTTATGATCGGATCATCTCGGTGGGGATGTTCGAACATGTCGGCGTCAATCATTATGATGATTATTTCCAGATGGTGGCGCGTTGCTTGAAAGATGATGGTGTGGCGTTGATCCATTCCATTGGCCGCGCCGATGGTCCGGGTCACACCAATCCGTGGATCGGCAAATATATTTTTCCGGGCGGCTATAGTCCGGCTTTGTCCGAAGTGATCCCGTCCATCGAGCGTGCGGGTCTCATCATTACGGATATTGAAATCCTGCGCTTGCATTATGCGGAAACGCTGCGGCTATGGCGTGAGCGGTTTGAGATGAACCGCGCGGCCATTCGCGCGCTTTATGACGAACGCTTTTGCCGGATGTGGGAGTTTTATCTGATCACCAGCGAACTCTGTTTCCGCCATCAAGGGCAGATGGTGTTTCAAATTCAACTGGCCAAACGCAGCGAGAGCGTGCCGATCACGCGCGACTATATTACCGCGTTTGAAGCGGCGCATCCGCCGGCACAATCCGTGGCGCCTGTTAAATCCTATTCACGCGCGGCTTGAATGTTGGCGAGCGGTATTTTTCGGCCATCGATGACAAGAACCGCAAAACCCAAGCCCGCAAGCAACAGGCTCGCGGTGAGATAAAACCAGATCAACATCGCCACGATTGCCGCACCCGCGCCATAAAATTTTTGTTGAAGCGCGAAATAGCTATCAAGCTGTAAAAACAAAAGCGACGCCAAAACCCAACCGCCCACCGTGAACAAAGCGCCCGCCCACATGGCCTTGGTGCTGACATCGCCATGCGAGACCAAACGCATCAAACCCGCAACGCTCGACACGAGAAGCGCAAAAGACAAAATGGCGCTGGCAATTTCAATCGCCAAACCATAGTCGCGCAAAATATGCGGTTGATAGGAAAACATGGTTCCGTTCAAGGCGAGAAACACCATGATCGACACGCTGACAAAGAGCGCTGCGGCAATGCCGCCAACCAGACGGTCTTTGAAGAGACGCGGATCACGACCCAGCACTTTCAACGACGCTTTGTAATACTCACCAAACAGACGGCTGAGCCCCAATAAAACCAGCAACACCAAAAACACGGTGGCAATGGATTTGTCGTAACCGGTGAGCCCCTTCGCGCTTTTCAAGAATCCTTTGACCAATGTGACGATGGAACCGGGCATATCGATTTCCGCATAGACCGGCTGATACCGCGCGACATTGGGAATGCCAAAAATATCCTTCAGCGCTTTGACCAAAAGAATTCCGGGAAAAAACACGATCATCAATTGATAAGAGATCGCGGCCGCAAAGGTTGAAAATTCAGCAAGATGAAACCGCACCCAGCGGATGAGGCGATGCGTGACAGGCGCAGGATCGTCGATCCCATCCATCATGCAGGCTCGTGGTCGGATATGATCCCTGAACGAGGACCAAGATGAGATTGACCGCGCTTGTGCGCCAATTGCGTTTGCCGATGGCGTTCGCGCACGGCCGCTCGACGCGCCGGTGTGATGAGCGGCGCGCAATGGGGACAGCACACGCCCTCTTCATAATCGGGAGATGAAAAATCGGCTTCATCAAGCGGGGCAAGACAGCCGTAACACAGCCGCAGCGGCAAGGGTTTCAAACCATGGCCTAATGCGACACGCCGGTCGAAAACAAAACAGCCCCCATGCCAGAGGCTTTCCTCCTCGGGGATGGTTTCAAGATAATTCAGAATGCCGCCTTGAAGATGATAAACATTCTTGAAGCCTTCGGCGACGAGATAGCTTGTGGCTTTCTCACAGCGAATACCGCCGGTGCAAAACATTGCAATCGGTCGCTCTTTATCGGTTGCAAGCGTTTGTTCAACAAAAGTCGGAAAATCGCGAAAGGTGGGCGTTGCGGGATCAATCGCGTGTTCGAATGTGCCCAAGCGATATTCATACTCATTGCGCGTATCGATAACGATGGTTTGCGGATCGCTGATCAACGCATTCCAGTCTGATGGCGCAACATAGGTACCCACTTGTTTCAATGGATCGGCGTCCACGCGACCGAGCGTGACGATCTCTTTCTTTAACCGCACTTTCAACCGCAGGAACGGCATCACCTCATCGCTGGACAGGCGCGGGGTCAGATCGTGAAATCCGGTTTCGGCCTTGATCGCATCAAGCAGACCTGCCATGCGCGCGGCGGCGGTGGCGATGGTGCCGTTAATCCCCTCGGACGCAACCAGCAGAATGCCTTTGGCTGAAAACTCACGACAAATCGCAAAAAGACGGGCGCGCAACCCTTCTGGGTCGGCGATCGGGGCAAAGCGATAAAAGGCGGCGACGGAAATCTGCAACATCATGGCGTTCTTTACCCTGCAAAGGCGCGCTGGCAAGAGTAAAGACGTAAATCGATTTCGAATCGGAGTGTGTACGCCTGTGTCAGCTCAAAATTCAGCCCTAAACTCGCCCGAAACGGCTTCAAAAGCCGCTCTTGCGCCGCGCCAGCTCGGCATGGCGCTTGTTTTGGGCTCGGCGCTTGTGTGGAGCTTTGGCGGGGCGCTGGCGCGCTTCATCACGGTGCCAGACCCTTGGACCATGGTGATGTGGCGCTCCGGCTTTGCCGCGCTGTTTTTGATCGGGTTTATGCTCTGGCGTGACGGCCTATCGGGCACGATCAAACATTTCATGCGGATGGGCTGGCCAGGCCTTGGCGTGGCGCTTTGTTTTTCAGCCGCCTCAACCGCCTTTGTTGTCGGCCTTCAATATACAAGTGTCGCTAATATTTTGCTGGTGCAAGCCGGTGGCCCGCTGATCGCCGCCTCGCTGGCTTGGGCTTTGTTTCGTGAAAAAGTCTCGCTCGGAACATGGATGGCGATTGCGAGCGTGATCTTCGGGATCGCGGTGATGGAATCAGAATCACTTGATGGCAATATGTCGCCCATTGGCGGATTGCTTGCCGTTGTGATTGCGCTTGTGTTTGCAGTCGCCACCGTCATCACGCGCCATTATGCACATGTCGAGATGGTGCCCGCCGTTGCGCTCGGTGTGATCATTGCCGGTGTGAATGCGGCGTTTCATGCCGGGCCCATCGCCATCTCACCCGCAGACGGATTTGTGCTGTTTCTCTTCGGCGCGATCAATCTCGGCGGCGGTCTTGCCATGTTCGTCAGCGGCGCGCGGCTTATCCCCGCCTCCGTGGCATCGCTCATCGGAACCACGGAGCCCGTCTTGGGCCCGATCTGGGTATGGCTCATCCATGGCGAAGTGCCGAGCCTACGCACGCTGCTGGGCGGATTGATTGTGCTTAGCGCTTTGATTGCCCATTCGCTTTGGCAATTGATGACGCGCGAGCGGTAGGGTGCTCGCTCTCTAAAAAATCTCCGCGAGGCTTTTCAAAATCGCATCGGGCGGGCAATCGGGATATTCGTCCATGCGGCCGGTGCGGTTGATCCAGAGCGGATGAAAACCGGCAAGCCGTGCGCCGGCCACATCCCAGCGATTGGACGACAAAAACAGCGTGCGCGCGGGTTCAATTCCGAACGCCCCTTTCACGAGCTGATAGGCTTCCGGTGCGGTTTTATACAGTCCGACTTCCTCAATCGATAAGAGGCCATCAAAGAGGCCTGTAAAGCCCGCGGCTGCAACGGCTTCGTCAAGCATGGGGCCATCTCCGTTTGAGAGGATGGCGGTTTTGACGCCGGCCGCGCGAATCCGTTCAAGCGTGGGCCGCGCGTCGGGATAGGCATCGAGATGGCGATAGGCCTCAAGCAAAGCCGGCCGCAACCCGCTTTGATCGGGCGCCAGCGTGGCAAGCGCATAATCAAGCGATTGTTCGGTCAGCGTCCAAAAACTTGTGTAGCGGCCCATCAGCGTGCGGACCCATGTGTATTCGAGTTGCTTTTGACGCCACAAATCGGACACGGCTTGCGCTTTATCCCCCAAGGCCGCGCCACGGCGCATGACGGCTGAATGAACGTCAAACACCGTTCCATAGGCGTCAAACACAACAATATCGGCCTCGATCTCCCGCATGAATCGCATGATGTCTTGTCCTATCCATGACGCTTTGGGCGGGCTGGCCTGTGCAAAGACTGGTTTGCTTCCCTGCAAATGCCTTTTAGAGAAAAGGCGCGTATACACCAGATCCGCATTTTCACGCGCCTCGCGGGGCGCTCCTCCAAATGGACATAAACATGACCGACACGCTTTCCACCATCAAGGCCCGCACTTCGGCCAATAATTTCGACACGACCCATGTGATGACGGCTGCTGAAATCGAGGAGCTTGTCTCCTATGCCCAGCACGCGCCGACCGCGTTCAACCTCCAGAACTGGCGTGTTGTGGCCTTCTCGTCAAAGGCCCAGAAGGAAGCGCTGAAGGCTGCCGCTTATGGCCAGCAAAAAGTGGCTGATGCCGCTGTGACCTTTGTCGTCGCCGGTATCAAGGATGGCTATAAGGAAATCGGTCGTCTTGCGAAGCCGTTGCTCGATGCCGGTGCGATTGATCAAGCCGCTTATGATGGCTGGGTCGGCATGACGGTTGGTTCGCATGAGAACAACCCGCAGCTCCAGCATGATGAAGCCTTCCGTTCGGCCTCTCTCGTGTCGATGACCTTGATGCTCGCAGCCCAAGCCAAGGGTTATGTTTCAGGCCCGATGAGCGGCTTTGTTCCGGATCAGGTCTCTGCAGTGGCCGGCCTTGGTGCCAATGAAGTGCCTGTGATGCTCATTGCTGTAGGCCGCGCGGCTGACGGCAACTGGCCACGCAAGCCACGCCGCGCGCTTGCTGAACAAGTGAAAATCGTCTGATCTTAAGTCGTCTGTACTTTTTGAAATCGATCATCCGGCGGGGCAACCCGCCGGATTTTTTATGCGCCTGTCAGCGTGATGCGGTGACAAATCGTAAGATGGTTTTTGTGATCAGCGATTGCTCTTCACGCAAGTCCTCGACGACACTGAAATGATTGCGCCCTGTCATGCCGACCGCCGGTTCAACGGCTGGCCACAGCTTTGCGATATCTTGGCTTTGCCGATGAAACTCTGCCGATTCATCCGCACCATAGACCGGCAATAAAGGCACCGCGAAGCGCGGTGGATGAGTAAAAAGATTGAGCGCCGCTGCGCTCTCTTTTGTAAAGCGCGCTTGTTCGTTAATTGATGTGTTGATGAGCGGTGTGGGATCAAACACACCCGATATCGGCACACCGCCTTTGAAAGGGGATTGCGCGAGGCCGAATGATGTCCAATCCGTGCCGGTCATCGCTGCGGTGAGATAGCCACCGGCTGAATGACCTGCGACCACAAGATGATCTTTTTCAACCGCGCTCAGATGCGTGGTGAGCAAAGAGAGCACTGCATGACGACAAGACGAAACAATATCTGCGACGGTTACTTCAGGACATAGCGGATAATTTAGAACCGCAACCGTAATGCCTTGCGCGACGAGCGTTTCCGCGACCCAAGAAAATTCCTGTTTTGAAAAGCCGCGCCAATAACCGCCGTGAATAAACACAAGCGCGCCGCGCGCATCAGGAGCACGAAACACATCCATGATCTCACGCACATGATCGCCATAACGTCGATCCGCAAGCGGGGCCAATCGTGCACGCGCCTCTTTCGCCCATGCGGTCCATTTTGGCGCGTAGGTCGCGGCATCGGCGACGATGAGACGCGGATTATATTCGGCTTCGCACCATTGCGGATCATCAAAGCGCATGGACTTTCCCCTCCCCGGTCTTTAACCGGCCTTGCACCGGCCTTGCGCCGG
>CANGSG010000077.1 GCA_947456435.1 Hyphomicrobiales bacterium | reverse complement strand
GACGGTGCGGCGGTTCTTGCAACTGCCGGAAAGCTCGCCAAAGCACATGGTGCGCTTACGGCCGAGTGGAATGGCTTTAATATTCTTCATACGGAAGCATCATTAGTTGGCGCGCTCGATATCGGCTTTGTACCGGGTGAGGGCGGTCTTGATACGGCGGGTATGATCAAAGCGGGCGCGCTTGATGTGCTGTATCTCTTGGGTGTCGATGAAGTTGAAATTCCTGCTGGCGTCTTTGTGATTTATCAGGGCACGCATGGGGATCGCGGCGCGCATCGCGCGGATGTGATCTTGCCTGGTGCAACATACACCGAGAAATCGGGCCTCTATGTAAACACGGAAGGTCGTGTTCAATTGGCCAATCGAGCCATCTTCCCGCCGGGTGACGCGCGTGAAGATTGGGCAGTCATTCGCGGTCTTGCTGAAGCCTTGGGCGTCGCTGTGCCGTTTGACTCGCTCACCTCTTTGCGGAAAGCGCTTTATGCCGCTCATCCGCATTTTGTGGTTCTGGGATCGATTGAGGCCGGCTCGATATCTTCGGTTGAAGCTTTGGCTGCGATGGATACGGGTTCCTCTAAAGAACCGTTCCGTTCGGCCATTAAAGACTATCATTTGACCAATGCGATTGCGCGCGCGTCGCGTGTGATGGGGGAATGTGCCTCAATCGCGCGCCGCCCCGTAGCGGTCGCAGCGGAATAGGAAAGAGTGAAGCATGGCAAATGATATTGCTTCTTATGGGTGGGCTTTGGCACTCGGGATTACGGTCCTGAAATGCTTGCTGCTGCTGGTGGCCCTACTCGTATTTGTCGCCTTCATTCTTTTGGCCGACCGCAAAATTTGGGCAGCCGTGCAACTGCGTCGTGGCCCCAACGTTGTAGGGCCTTTTGGGTTGTTCCAAAGCTTTGCGGATTTGTTGAAGTTCATTTTGAAAGAACCAACAATTCCTGCAGGGGCGAATAAGGGCGTGTTTCTTTTAGCCCCACTTGTCACTGCTACGTTAGCGCTCGCAGCTTGGGCGGTTGTGCCCGTTATGGATGGATGGGCCATCGCCAATATCAATGTCGGCGTTCTTTATATTTTTGCGATCTCCTCGCTTGGCGTTTATGGCGTCATCATGGGCGGTTGGGCATCGAACTCAAAATATCCGTTTCTTGGCGCGCTTCGTTCTGCCGCGCAAATGGTCTCTTATGAAGTCTCTATCGGCTTTGTTGTGATTACCGTTTTGCTGTGTGTGGGATCATTGAATCTTTCTGACGTCGTTAAAGCGCAGCAGGGAAGCTATGGTCTTTTTAGCTGGTTCTGGTTGCCGCTCTTTCCGATGTTTGTGATCTTTTTTATCTCGGCATTGGCTGAAACAAACCGTCCGCCTTTCGATCTCGTTGAAGCGGAATCCGAACTCGTTGCCGGCTTCATGGTCGAATATGGCTCAACACCCTATATGATGTTCATGCTGGGTGAATATGTCGCCATCGTCACAATGTGTGCGTTGACGACGATCCTCTTCCTTGGCGGGTGGTTGCCACCTTTTGATGTGGCGCCGTTCACTTGGGTTCCGGGCGTCGTGTGGTTCGTCCTTAAAACCTGTTTTGTCTTTTTCATGATCTCGATGGTGAAGGCCTTTGTGCCCCGCTACCGTTATGACCAATTGATGCGTCTCGGGTGGAAGGTGTTTCTCCCGATTTCGCTCTTCATGGTGGTTGCGGTTGCCGGTGTATTGCAATTCACCGGCTGGGCACCGGGGCATTGAGGGAGCGAGCCATGTCATTACAGCAAGCAGCCAAATCGCTTCTTCTAAAAGAATTCGTCGGCGCCTTTATGTTGTCGATGCGCTATTTCTTTAAGCCTAAAGCGACGATCAATTATCCGTTTGAAAAAAACCCCGTGAGCCCGCGCTTTCGCGGCGAGCATGCGTTGCGCCGTTACCCCAATGGCGAAGAGCGTTGCATCGCTTGCAAGCTCTGCGAAGCGATTTGCCCGGCCCAAGCCATCACCATTGAAGCGGGTCCGCGTCGAAATGATGGCACACGACGGACAACACGCTATGACATCGACATGACCAAATGCATCTATTGCGGCTTTTGTCAGGAAGCTTGCCCCGTGGATGCGATTGTCGAGGGTCCGAATTTTGAATTCTCGACCGAGACGCGCGAAGAGCTCTTTTATGACAAAGAACGTCTTCTCGAAAACGGCGCGCGTTGGGAACGCGAAATTGAACGTAACATCAAAGCCGATGCGCGCTGGCGCTGAGGTCTAGTGGGATTATGGATATGAGCGTCGCTCAGGCCTTCTTTTATCTCTTCTCCGCGGTCATGATTGGTTCGGCCATCATGGTCATCGTGGCGCGCAATCCCGTGCATTCGGTGTTGTTCCTGATCCTCGCTTTCGTTAATGCGGCGGGCTTGTTCCTGCTTATGGGCGCTGAATTTTTGGCGATGATTTTGATCGTCGTCTATGTCGGCGCGGTCGCAGTTCTATTCCTGTTCGTTGTCATGATGCTTGATGTAGATTTTGCCGAGCTCAAACAGGGTTTCGCGAAACATCTGCCCCTCGGCATCATCTTGGGCCTTATTCTCTTTGTCGAATTGGCGATGGTTATCGGCACCTATCTTGTTAGTACCGATGCAACGCGGACGACGCCGCAGCTTGACACGAGCGTTTCCAACACCGAAGCGCTCGGCCGCGTCCTTTACACGGATTATGTCTATTACTTCCAAACGGCGGGTCTTGTTCTGCTTGTTGCTATGATTGGCGCGATTGTACTCACGCTCCATCACCGCACCAATGTGAAACGTCAGAATATTGCTGCGCAGGTTGCAAGAACGAAAGAAACCGCCATGGAAGTGCGCAAAGTCGCACCGGGCCAGGGCTTGTGAGGAGCGTGTCATGATCGGCTTAAGTCATTATCTGACCGTCTCCGCCATTCTCTTCACGCTGGGCGTGTTGGGTATCTTCATCAATCGTAAGAATGTCATCGTCATATTGATGTCGATCGAACTCATTTTGTTGTCGGTCAATATCAATTTCGTTGCGTTCTCGAGTTATGGCGGAAATCTGATTGGTCAGGTGTTCGCGCTTCTCATTTTGACGGTCGCGGCTGCTGAGGCTGCGATTGGTCTGGCTATTCTTGTCGTATTCTATCGCAATCGCGGTTCGATTGCGGTCGAAGACATCAACACGATGAAAGGCTGAGCGGGTTCAACCGCTTTAATCGTCATGATCCAGGCAATCGTCTTTTTTCCGCTTCTTGGTTTTCTGATCGCCGGTCTTCTTGGCCGTGTGATTGGCGCACGTGCGAGTGAGATCGCCACCACCGGCTTGATGCTGGCGGCTGCGGTGTTTTCATGGGTGACCTTTGTCAATGTCGGCTATGGCGGCGGCGGTAAGGTTCACATGATTGCGTCATGGATTAGGTCGGGTAGTTTTGAAGTCGATTGGGCTTTACGCGTAGATACACTCACAGCCGTGATGCTTGTGGTTGTGAATTCCGTTTCAGCACTCGTTCATCTCTATTCCATTGGCTATATGCATGAAGATCCGTCGCGTCCGCGTTTCTTCGCCTATTTGTCGCTTTTCACTTTCGCGATGTTGATGCTTGTAACGTCTGACAATCTTGTTCAGATGTTCTTTGGTTGGGAAGGGGTCGGTCTCGCGTCTTATTTGCTGATCGGTTTTTGGTATGATCGCCCGACGGCGGTTGCGGCATCGATGAAAGCCTTCATTGTCAACCGCGTTGGTGACTTCGGCTTTGCCTTCGGCATTTTTGTGATCTTCGTTTTGACGGGTACAGTCGAGTTCGAAGCGCTGTTTGGCAAAATTGCCATGTTGCAAGGCGTGAAGGTTGACTTCCTCGGGATCGATTGGGACGCATTGACCATTATTTGCCTTTTGCTCTTTATCGGGGCGATGGGTAAATCGGCGCAATTCCTGCTGCACACGTGGTTACCCGATGCGATGGAAGGCCCAACGCCGGTATCCGCTTTGATCCATGCTGCCACCATGGTGACGGCGGGTGTGTTTATGGTCGCGCGTCTATCGCCTCTGTTTGAAGCGGCGCCTGCTGCGTTGACTGTCGTCGTGGTTGTTGGTGCGACAACGGCGTTTTTTGCCGCAACCGTGGGTCTCGTTCAAAACGATATCAAGCGCGTCATCGCCTATTCGACCTGTTCGCAATTGGGCTACATGTTTGTGGCGCTCGGCTCGGGCGCTTATGGCGCGGGTATCTTCCATCTCTTCACGCACGCATTTTTCAAGGCGCTTTTGTTCTTAGGTGCCGGTTCCGTTATTCACGCGATGCATCACGAGCAGGACATCCGCAAAATGGGTGGCCTTGCCGGGAAAATTCCGTTCACGACAACAATGATGGCAATTGGCACGTTGGCACTTACCGGCTTTCCGTTGACGGCTGGCTATTTCTCCAAAGATGCGATTATTGAAGCGGCTTTTGCTTCGAAGAATGCCGCTCAAACTTATGCCTTCATTCTTCTCGTCGCTGCCGCGTTTATGACGAGCTTCTACTCATGGCGTTTGTTTTTTCTGACCTTTACCGGCAAGCCGCGGTGGGGTCACGCGGCTGAAGTGCACCATGATCATGACCATCACGGCCATGGACATGATGATCATGGTCATGCGCACGGCGCTCATGAGCCGCATGAAGCGCCGTTCGTGATGTTGCTACCGCTCTTGCTGCTTTCTATTGGCGCGTTGATTGCCGGACTTGTTTTCGCTCCGGCCTTTATCGGCGAGTCTTATGATCATTTTTGGAAGGGCGCGCTCTTTACCGGTGAACATAATCACATCTTGCACGAGATGCATGATGTCCCGGGCTGGGTGAAATATTCGCCTTTCGTGATGATGATCTTGGGCTTCCTGTTGGCGTTCCTCTTTTATGTTGCAAAGCCCCATTTGCCGCGCGAACTCGCCGAGAGCCAGCCGATCCTTTATCGCTTCTTGCTCAACAAATGGTATTTTGACGAGATTTACGATTTCATCTTCGTTAATCCGGCGAAAGCGATTGGCCGTTTCTTGTGGAAGGAGGGTGATGGCCGTGTGATTGATGGTCTCGGACCAGATGGCGTGGCGGCTCGCGTCACGAATATCGCAGCTGGTGCGGTAAAGCTTCAAACCGGCTATCTCTATCACTACGCGTTTGCGATGTTGATTGGTCTTGCGGTCTTCGTCACTTGGTACATGTTCGGTGGAGCGCACTGATGCATAATCTCCTCTCCACCTTGATCCTCATCCCGCTTATTGGTGCGGCGTTTATTTTATTTGTGCCGAAGGGTCGCGAGGGCTCGTTAAACAATATCCGTTGGATTGCGTTGATCACCACGCTCGTGACCTTTGGTGTGTCATTATTGGCCTGGCAAAAATTTGATCCGACGAGTCCCGCGTTCCAGCTCATTGAGCAGGGTCCGTGGATTTCAGACGCTATCCGCTTCAAGCTCGGCGTTGATGGTTATTCAATGCCCTTCATTCTGCTTTCAACCTTTCTGATGCCGTTCTGCATTGTGGCGTCTTGGGTTTCGGTCGAAAAACGCGTCGCCGAATATATGATCGCGTTTCTTGTTCTTGAAGCGTTGATGATTGGCGTGTTCGCCGCGCTTGATCTTGTTCTCTTCTATGTGTTCTTCGAAGCGGGACTCATTCCGATGTTCCTGATCATCGGGGTGTGGGGCGGCAAGCGGCGCATTTACGCGAGCTTCAAATTCTTTCTCTATACGTTGCTCGGCTCCGTCTTGATGCTGATTGCGATCATGACAATGTATTGGACGGCCGGCACGACCGATATTCCCACCTTGATGAAATTTGCGTTCCCAGCGACCATGCAAAAATGGCTCTGGATCGGCTTCTTCGCATCATTCGCTGTGAAAATGCCGATGTGGCCGCTCCATACATGGTTGCCTGATGCGCATGTCGAAGCGCCGACAGCCGGTTCCATTATTCTGGCTGCCATTCTTTTGAAGATGGGTGGTTATGGGTTCTTACGGTTTTCATTGCCGATGTTCCCGATCGCATCAGCGGATTTCGCCCATTTCATGTTTTTCCTATCACTTGGCGCGATCATCTATACGTCGCTCGTCGCGCTCGTTCAGGAAGATGTGAAAAAGCTCATCGCTTATTCCTCAGTTGCGCATATGGGGTATGTCACGCTCGGTATTTTCACTTTGACCGAGCAGGGCATCGAAGGCGCAATGTTCCAGATGATCAGCCATGGCATTATCTCGGCGGCGCTCTTTCTCTGTGTTGGCGTCATTTATGACCGGATGCATACGCGTGAGATTTCTGCCTATGGCGGGCTTGTCCATCGCATGCCGCTTTATGCGGCCGTCATGCTCATTTTCACAATGGGCAATGTGGGCCTCCCTGGCACTTGCGGGTTCATCGGCGAATTCTTGACGCTTCTCGGATCACGAATTGCCAATTCATGGGTTGCGCTTTTTGCAACAACCGGCGTCGTGCTTTCGGCGACTTATGCGCTTTGGATGTATGCGCGCGTTGTCTTGGGTAAGCTCGTGAAGCCTGAACTCATGAATATAAAGGATCTGAGTTTACGGGAAGCCATGCTTCTCGTTCCGCTCGCTATTCTCACGATCTATTTTGGTTTCCACGCCAATGCCATTCTTGATGTAGTGTCGGTGCCGACCGAGCCTCTCTTGGCGGCACTTAAAACGGCGGTTGGTTCAGTGAAAACCGCCTCACTTGTTGCTCCATAAGGTTATTGTCGATGTCATCGCCTCTCACAGTCCTTCCGGTCATAGCGCCTGCAATCCCTGAGCTCTTTACGGGTGTCGGCGCTTTGGTGCTTGTGTTGTTTGGCGCAGTCTTTGGAGAGAAGTCATACGCCTTCGTGCGTTGGCTGGTGATGCTTGTTCTCGCTGTCGCGCTTATTCTCGTCTATTTATCTTCGGGTGTACGTGTAGAGGCCTTCAACGGCGCTTTCGTGCTCGATGGCTTCGCACGCTTCATGAAAATTGCGGTGCTGTGGGGGTCTTTGATTACGCTCTACATTGCCGATTCCTATTTGAAAGATACAAAGCGGCAGGCTTTCGAATTTCCACTTTTGATCTTGATCGCTACGCTCGGCATGATGCTGATGATTTCGGCGAATGATCTGATCGCGCTTTATCTCGGTCTCGAGCTTTCGTCACTCTCTCTTTATGTCATCGCGTCATTTGACCGTGACAATGTCAAATCAACCGAAGCGGGATTGAAATATTTTGTGCTCGGTGCGTTGTCTTCTGGCATGCTTCTTTACGGCGCCTCGCTCATCTATGGCATGACGGGTGCGGTCTCATTCGCGGGAATAGCGAAAGCTCTTTCATCGGGCGTTTCGGTTGGTGCGATTTTTGGTCTAGTTTTTATCCTCGCGGGTTTGGCATTCAAAATCTCGGCTGTTCCGTTTCATATGTGGACGCCTGACGTTTATGAAGGGGCGCCCACGCCTGTGACAGCGTTCTTCGCAGCGGGTCCTAAAATCGCCGCCGTCGCGCTTCTTGTTCGGGTGATTGAACAGGCTTTTCCGGGCATTGAAACACAATGGCAGCAGGTAATCGTATTCATCGCCATCGCTTCTATGGGCCTTGGTGCGTTTGCGGCAATTGGACAAAAAAATATAAAGCGTCTTTTGGCCTATTCCTCGATTGGCCATATTGGTTATGTGCTTGTGGGTCTTGCTGCCGGTACACCTGATGGCGTTGCCGGTGTTGCGACTTATCTGGCGATTTATCTTGTCACGAGTTTTGGTGCATTCGCCTGCGTGCTCGCGATGAACCGTAATGGTCATTATTTTGAAGACATCAATGAGCTTGCAGGACTATCTCGAACCAATCCGGCGCTGGCCTTTGCTTTCGCCATGTTGATGTTCTCACTCGCGGGAGTTCCGCCGCTCGCGGGTTTCTTTGCGAAGTGGTACGTGTTCGCTGCCGCTGTGAACGCCAAGCTTTATCCGCTGGCGATTATCGGCGTCGTCACAAGCGTTGTCGGTGCTTATTATTATCTGCGTATCGTCAAGATCATCTATTTCGATGAACCACGCGAAGCCTTCACACCGGCCCCTGTGGCCATTCGGTTTGTTGCCTCCGTTGCGGCGCTTCTCGTGTTGGCCTTTGTGCTTGCTCCCGCGCCGCTTGTGAATGCGGCTTCGCATGCAGCGAAGTCTTTGTTCTAATCGTGGACCTTTTGGCGGCCGCTTCGCGGTCAGGTTTTACGCTTGAACATCACGACACAATTGGCTCGACCAATGATCGCGCTATAGATTATTTGCGGGAGGGCGGCGCATCGCGTCATTTTGTTGTTGCCGCAAGCCAAACCGGTGGGCGTGGGCGCTTGGGCCGGCAATGGGTCTCTAAGCCCGGTAATCTTTATGCATCACTTGCGTTGATCGATCCAGCACCTCAAGCTCATGCATTCCAACTTGGATTTGTTGCTGCGCTTGCCATCCATGACGCGCTTTTCTCTCTTGGTCTGAAGCGAGATCGTCTTTCGCTGAAATGGCCCAATGATGTTCTTGTCGATGGTCGTAAGATTTCCGGCATTTTGGTCGAAGGTACGATGTTGTCCGAGGGGCGTTGCGGCGTTGTGATTGGGTGCGGCATTAATGTCGCCCATCATCCGTCCGAGACACTTTATCCCGTGACCGATCTTGCTCATGCGGGTATACCGGTTCCGGTTGCTGTTGTTTTCGCGGCTTTTGCCGGTGCTTTCGATGAAGCGCTTGCGCTCTATGAGGCGGGGTCCGGTTTCTCCTCAATCCGTAAGGTGTGGCTTGAAGCCGCTCACGGTCTGGGCGGTCCGATTGTCGTGCGCGACCGTAAAGAAGAGCGGCACGGCGTGTTTAAGGGGCTCGATCCGGAAGGGCGTCTCTTACTCGAACAAGGCGAAAACATCGTGCCGATAATTGCCGGTGATGTGTTTTTTCAAAGTGAAGGGATCGCCTAATGGCGGAGTCGAAGGCCGATTTTGTTTTTTGCCCGCTTGGTGGTCTCGGCGAGATCGGCATGAATGCCGCGCTTTAT
>CANGSG010000076.1 GCA_947456435.1 Hyphomicrobiales bacterium | reverse complement strand
TCTGATGGACGATTTCAATCGTTCTATAGCGGATATTGCTGAAACCTTGAAACGCGAGCCACGTCACTTCGGAGCATTATCCGGATTGGGATTTATTCTTCTCATGCGTGGCGATACAGTTCACGCCCGTGAAACTTATGAAAAAGTGCTCGCGATTTATCCGATGATGGAGAGTGCTCGCCTTGCGATCGAAAAAATCGATCAGGAAAAAGGCGAGACGTCTCTTTGATATTCGAGCGTTTTAAGGCGCGTATGCAATGCGCACCATATTGGTGGCGCCCGGCGTTCCAAAGGGCACGCCAGCAACAATGATGATGCGTTCTGCCGATTTCGCAAAACCTTCAGAGCCCGCAAGGCGTGCCGCGCGATCCGCCATATCATCAACGTCATGTGCGTCTTCGGTCACAAGCGCGTGAATGCCCCAAGCGATAGCGAGACGACGCGCCGTAGAAATGCTGGGCGTCAATGTGAGGACGGGTGCTTCTGGTCGTTCCCGTGCGATTCGAAGACCGGTTGCGCCTGAGGTCGTCCAAGCCACGATGGCTTTCAGATCAAGTGTTTCAGCGATGTCGCGTGTTGCCATCGCAATCGCATCGGCACCGGTTGCTTCGGCTTTCGCACGTTGATTATTGACGATCGACCTATAGATCGGATCACTTTCAACTTCTTCGGCGATACGGTTCATCGTCGAAACCGCTTCTTCGGGGAATTGACCTGCGGCTGACTCGGCCGACAACATGATGGCGTCCGCGCCATCAAATACGGCGGTTGCGACGTCTGACACTTCTGCGCGCGTCGGCACAGGTGATGTGATCATCGATTCGAGCATCTGCGTGGCAATCACCACCGGCTTACCCAATCGCCGTGCGGTTCGCGTAATTCGCTTCTGTAGCCCCGGTACTTTTTCCATCGGCAATTCAACACCGAGATCGCCGCGCGCCACCATCAGCGCATCAGACAACTCGATGATCTCATCAAGACGCGTAATGGCTTGCGGTTTTTCGATCTTTGACAAAACGAGCGCGCGGCCGCGCGCAATCTTTCTCACTTCAGCGACATCTTCAGGGCGCTGTACGAATGAGACAGCAATCCAGTCGATCCCTGCATCAAGAGACGCTTCAAGATCAGAGCGATCTTTTTCTGTCATTGCGGATACGGGGATTGTCGTGTCGGGCAGGCTGACGCCTTTGCGATTGGAGGCTTTGCCTGCGACTTCTACGACGGTAACAGCGCGCGTCTTTGTCGCCTCGACCACGCGCAAGCGAACTTTGCCGTCATCGATCAAGATCACATGACCCGGTTCGAGCGCCGCAAGAATTTCCGGATGAGGAAGATGGACACGCTCGGCGTTACCCGGCTGCTTAACGGCATCGAGAATGAATTTTTGACCCTTTTCGAGCATGACAGCGCCATCAGCAAACATATCAAGCCGTAACTTAGGTCCTTGCAAATCGACCATGATGCCAATCGGGCGGCCAACTTTGCTTTCTACTTCACGGATCATGGAGACTTGTTCGCGCATACTGTCATGCGAGGCATGGCTCATATTGATGCGAAACACATCAGCACCGGCCAGAAACAATTTCTGGATCATATCGGTCGATATCGAGGCCGGTCCGAGAGTTGCGATGATTTTGGCCCGCCGCATGCGTCTCATCTGATTTTACTTTCTTATTTCGGGGCTGATTTTGCCGGATCGGTTAATTGAACGGTCCAGCTTTTTTGCTCACCCGTATCCACTTCGAAAAACTTCATTCTGTCATAACCGCGGGCGAGACAATTCTCTACCCCATCAATGGTAAATTGTCGGTCTTGCGTGCAGAGCCATGAGGTTCCGCTCCATTCACCACCACGATCATAATCTTGCGCGTAAATGTAAACATACCGTGACGGGAGATTGCCGTTAAGCAAGGTTTCGCACGCGCTCGGTTTTACATTCCACCAGCCCTCGCTGCGCCACCCGGCGGCTGTTTTGTAGCCGATAGCGATTCCGACACGACTTGTCGTTGTGTTGCAGAGGCGCAAATCCGCGTGGGCGGGCGAAACGGCGGCGGTGCAGAGGCCGAACGTGGCAGCAAGCCCTGTCGAGATTAGCAGACCCTTGATCATTTCACCTCTGGCTCACGCAATTTCCGGCTTTTCATTTGCAACGTCAGGTGAGGGTTTGGTATTTTTGGGACGCGCAACCCAGATTCCTGCAAGAATCGCTGCGCCCCCAAGCAATTGAAGGCCCGACAGCGCTTCATCGAGATAAATCCAGCCGGCAAGGGCTGCTGCAAAGGCTTCGATAAAAATCACAAAGGATGTAAACACGGCGGGCAGGCGGCCCAGTGCGATCGCAAGCAAGCCTTGTCCGCCGGTGTGACTGATGAGCGCTAAAGCGAAGAGAGCATAATAGCCGAAGGGCTTTTCCGGCAGCAGAACGTCGCCATTCACAAGTGCAAAAATAAGAATGATCGGTGCTGCAATCAACGACATGCCGAATGTGGCGCGCGCCGCGCCCGCTGATTTTCTTGTCGACTGAACGGCGAAAAAATAAAGTCCGAAAAAGACGGCTGTTCCCAAAGCGAATAAATCGCCTTTGACATGGTTCGGATCAAGTTCGATTGAGCGCCCGATCAAAGCAAAGCCACCCAAGATGCAAAACAGGATACCCACCGGCACAGTGGCCGGAATTTTTTCGCGATAGAAAAGCCAGGCGACGAGCACAACCCAAATCGGCGTCGTGGTGCCCAGAAATGTTGCATTGGCGATCGTCGTATTCAGAATTGCGATATGCCAGAGCAGAAGATCACCGGCGAAAAGACAACCCGCCATAATAATCGCACGGTTCATTGTGGGGCGTGGGCCCTGACCGGCTCGTTTTTCTTCGATAATGGCCCAGAGCCATAGACCAGGGAGTGCCAAAGCCACGCGCCAGAAGGCTGAGGCAAAGGCCGGAACACCGGCATCAGAGGCAAAACGCACAAAGAGGGGGGAAATCCCCATCGCGCAGGCGCCCAAGAGCAAGGCACCCAAGCCGATGAGGTCAATACCGTGGCGGGTCGGCGAAGGCGTCGGAAGCGAAGAAGAGGTCATGGACTGAGTTGTACTTTTTTCGAATGAATGTTTTCTATGGCATGACTGCGCGTCGGCGACAAAATACTTGGCCGGCAGACCCTGTTTTTTGATGTTTTCATGACCGCTCCCTTCGACGCCCTCACGCCTGATACCGCACCGGACCATCCGGTCACGCAGATTCCGGGCGATTCGGCTTCGGGCATTTTGTTATTGTGTGACCACGCTTCGAACGAGATTCCGCCGGAATATCGCGATCTTGGGCTGCCGCGCGCCGAGCTCGAACGTCATATTGGCTATGACATCGGGGCGGCGGCGATGACCAAAGCGATGGCCGAGACGCTTCGAGCGCCCGCTTTGCTCACCAATTTCTCACGCCTCTTGATTGACCCCAATCGGGGCGAGGATGATCCGACTTTGGTGATGCGCCTCTCCGATGGCGCCGTGGTTCCCGGCAATAAAAACATCGATCAGGCGGAAATTGACCGCCGGATCCGGCGGTTTTACCGACCTTATGACCGCGCGGTCAAAGCGGCGCTTGATGCTTCGCGCGCGGCGGGGGTCCGGCCGATCATTATTTCCATGCATTCCTTTACGCCGATATGGCGCGGCAAGCCGCGGCCTTGGCATGCGGGCATTCTCTGGGCCAAGGATGGGCGACTGTCGCAAGCCCTGATTGAAGCGCTCCGGTCTGACCCCGCGCTCGTGGTCGGTGATAATGAGCCCTATAATGGCGCCCTGACCGGCGATGTGATCGACCGCCACGCGCTGGAGCATGGATTTTCCAACACTTTGATCGAAATTCGGCAGGATTTGATTGCCGTACCCGAGGCGGCGCGCGCTTGGGGTCTTCGTTTGGCATCTATTCTCGAGGCGATTCTCCGTGACCCGATTCACCGTCAGGATTTCCGGTCATCCACAGGCCTGTGAGATCTCGAGAGGCCCGTGCTTGACCCGGGAAGTCCGATGGCGGACAGGAAAACGTCCTTTGTATTCCACCCTCAGAGTCAGGCGAGGCGATCATGTCGAATTCGGTATCAGGCGAAGAACTCAAGGCCTTTATCGAGCGCATCGAACGGCTTGAAGAGGAAAAGGCCGCGCTCGCGGGTGATATCCGTGATGTCTATTCGGAAGCCAAGGCGAACGGCTTTGACAGCAAGATTATGCGCAAAATCGTTACCCTGCGCCGCAAAGACCATGCGGAGCGCAAAGAGGAAGAGGCGATTATGGATCTCTATCTCGAAGCGTTAGGAATGCAGGCCTGACCGGCCGCAACCGCTTTCGCCGAACATACGGCGGTATTTTTCGTCGAGAAATGACCATTGCTTGGGGCCGGATCATCCGCCATCGAGAAACGCGTTGTCGATGAGCTCGCGGGCAAGCGTGCCGCGTTGAGCGCTTCGGCTGATAGTGTTTTGCTAATGATGGGGGCAATCGCCTCTGGAGATTTTGTATCTGCAGGCTTTTTCAAGATTAGCTTGGCGGTTTCAGTCGGCGCCGTAGTTTTGGTGCGGGACGCGGCGGCGGCCGGCACTTTTGTCTCTGTCAATGGCGCATAGGCCAGCGCGATCGTCGGTGATGGTTTACCGCCCGCCTCTGTCATGAGGGACGGAAGCTCGGCTTTACCGACATTTGATCCAAGGCTCGCCGTTGTTGCAGGACCTTCGTCGGTTGCGAGTGCGGCGACCCGACCCGTAGTTTTTTCGCGGACGGGCGGAAGCGGCACGGATGCCGTCGCCACCGCGCCAGACGATCCTTTGAGCCGTCCCGGAATCGGTGTGGGGAGCGGTTGTGGGCCCGCCTGCCAAACAAGTTGAGGCGCCGAAGATGTGTTAAGCGCCACCATCGGTTGGCTGCCCGGTCGAGCCATCGGCAAAGGCGCATTGGGTGCTGCTTTTGCCAGTTTGAAGGATGAGAGGGGCGGCAGCGCCGCCATAGGCAGCGGTTTGGATTGGGTGGGTTTGCGCGTGATCGCGGCTTCTGGCGTATCAGGCGCTTCTTCGTCTGAGGACGGCGTTGCTTTAGCCACTGCGACCCGCGAAACGGGCTTTTGGGCTATGACTTCGCTCTCATCATCCTCGGTATTGCCGCCGCCAAACAAAACAGCCCAGAGACTTTTTGGCTTGGATGTGACGCCGCCCTCGCTCGCATCAGCGAGCGAGGTGCCAAGTACTGTTCCGCCATTGGCAAGAATTTCCTGTTCGGCTTCCGCGTAGCGCTCCAACGGCCGTCCGTCAGAAGGAATGTGAACCGTTTTTCCATCGGGGAATATACGGGCCAATTCATCATGCGACATGCGCGGCCAATGGCGCACACTGCCCGCATCAAGATGCACGAAAGGCGTGTAGGCATTGGGATAATAGCCGACCCCACCGCGTTGCATGCGCAGGCCCACTTCGCGAACATCAGCAGTGTTGGCATCGGTCAAATAGAAGTCCATCGCCTTGCCGAGCATATGCTGCGAATTCTTCGCAACCGCCTTTGATTGTCGGCGTAACATCGCGTTGGTTTGCGGTGAGCGATAGGCAGAGACGACATTGATTGGTTCTGTGGAGCCGACACTGCGTTGCGCTTCCCAGACGATATCAAAGAGACGCGGATCCATGCTGGTGGGTTCATCGCGACGCCAGTCGCGCAGCAGCCAATTGAGCTTTTCAAGTGCATCACGATCGAAGCTGCCATTGCGCTTATATTCGATCGTCAGGCTCTCACCCGTATGCGTGTGGTAGATCGAGATCGTTCGCGATTCGCCATTCGCAATCGCGTCGCCACCAGATTGAACAGATGAGACGAGGGCTGTGAGCGCGATCACGGACACAGCCACGAAACGCATCGGCATAGGGCCGCGAATTCCGGAAAAACACTTCGAAAGAAACATGAGAACGCGTCGGCCTCGGGCTCGATGGCCAGAGCGTTCCGGCCAAATCAGTTAAAAACAAGGTCAACAATCTCTTTCTGAAAAAGATTAATTGCCGGTAAACCGCCCTCCCATTGCCGTGCATCTTCTTGCTCCCGCGCCGACTTTCGGTAGAGTGCGCGCGCTCTTCCCGCTCTGATTTGGACTTTCTTATTGTGAAGCTTCTTCTTGTTGTTGCCTGCGCCCTTGTTGACGCCGACCGGCGCGTGCTGATTGCCAAAAGGCCCGAGGGCAAGGGCATGGCGGGTCTCTGGGAGTTTCCCGGTGGCAAGGTCGAGACGGGCGAGCGACCGGAAGACACCCTCATTCGCGAGCTTCATGAGGAGTTGGGCATCACGGTGAAAGAGCCGTGTCTCGCGCCGCTCACTTTTGCGAGTCACGCTTATGATGATTTCCATCTCTTGATGCCGCTTTATGTCTGCCGTCGCTGGGAGGGTCTTGTTGAAGCGCGCGAACATGCAGATCTTAAATGGGTGAAGGCCGGTAAATTGCGCGATTACCCGATGCCGCCGGCTGATGAGCCTCTGATCCCCGCACTCATTGATCTTCTAGGCGCATAATTATGAATGCGTCCACGCGCCACCTTTATGTGATCCAACTTTTTACATGCTCGCTCATGTGGTCGAGCGGTTTCATTTTTATGAAACTTCTTGCCGACAGTGTTGATCCCTTTGCGATTGCCTCAACCCGTGCGGGAATTGCTGCTGTCATATTGAGCTTGTGGTTTGCGCTACGCGGTCATTCACCTTTGCCGTCACGACGTGAACTTTTGCCATGGCTGATGCTCGGTACATTGAATGGGTGGTTGCCGAATGTGCTCACAGCTTTTGCATTAGAACATGCAGCAGCCGGACCAAGCGCAATGATTCAAGCCTCTGGTCCGCTGATGGTTGCGGTGTTGTCGCATCTTGCTTTTGCCGATGAACGACTGACGTTGCGCCGTGTTGTCGGCGTGTTGGTTGGTTTTGTGGGCATTACGCTTTTAATTGGCCCTGCGGCTTTTGCCGCAGATGGCGCAACGCTTTTCGGTTCCTTGGCGATGGTCGTTGTGTCGCTCTGTTACGCGCTTGGTAATGTCTATGCGAAATTTATTCCGCATGTAGAGCCCGCGCGGATGGCGCTCGGACAGCAAGTGGTCTCCGCGCTTGTCGCTACACTATTGGCATTCGGTCTCGGTGGCATCAGCGTTTATGGCCCGATTGTTACGTCATGGCCAGCGGCCGTGGCCTTGAGTATTTTTTCAACCGCAATGCCGATTACAATTTTCATGTATCTCATTCGCCAACAAGGTCCAACCAAAGCGGCGATGATTGGTTATCTCATGCCGGTCTTCGCCGTGCTGCTTTCAGTTGTTTTTCTTGGCGAAACGATTGGCCTACGTGAAATCGCCGGAGGCCTGATTGTTCTCTTCGGTGTGGCGATTGTTTCAACCGCGCCGAAAGTGCGTGCTCATGTTATTCACTCAGGAGTGCGTCCATAAAGCGCTTGCGCGAGAAACAATCCGCCATGGCGTAAGCCGCCACCATCGATACCATGACCGATGCCGAAGGAGAGATGCCACTGGCAGGGAATTTCAGCTTGGCCCAACGCATCGGCTGACATGAAGAGTGCATCAAGCGGAATAACTTCATCGCGATCACCATGCACGAGCAAGATGTTCGGCTTGCCGGTTGCTTCCGCAAGATGCTCGGGCCCCACGAGAACACCCGAATAACCGAGAATGGCCGCCGGTGAAATTGAACGCCGAAGACCTGTATGCAGCGCCATCATCGTGCCTTGGCTAAAGCCCACCAAAGCCAGTCGATCTGGTGCGAGATTGAGCCGCTGAAGCTCGTCATCAAGAAATGTATCTAGCGACGGCCGAGCGCCGACAACGCCGCGCCAACGCTCAGACGGATCGCGCATGGTGAGCGGAAACCACTGCCGTCCCATCGGAGACATGCCGCAAGGCTCAGGCGCATGGGGAGAAACGAATGCGGCATTCGGGAGCCAATTCTGCCATTGCTGGCCGAGATCGATGAGATCCTTGCCGTCAGCGCCATAGCCATGAAGAAACACCACCAAAGCATCGGCTTTGCCGGATTTCGGGGGGAGGCGGGGTCCGTCTATTTCTGCCATGATCAAATATTCCGGTAGGCTTTGGTTTTACGAAGATTTGGCTTCACGCTTAGCCTTCATGGCGCCGTAATAGGCCCAAAGCAGCTTCGCGGCGACCCCCCGATATGGTCGCCACCGCCGCGCGAGTTTTTCGAGCTTTCCGGCATCAGGCCGCGCGCGCATGCGAAAACCCATCCGCGCGGCTTCTTGCAGCGCGAGATCGCCGGCGGGAAATGCGTCTGCATGGCCCAAACAAAAAAGGAGATAGATGTCGGCCGTCCATGGCCCGATGCCTTTGACCGATGTAAGCGCCGCAATCGCTTCCTCTGCCTCGTACGTGTGAAGTTCATGCAAAGGCAAATGATTATGGGCAACGGCATACGCAGTGGCCCGCAGGCTTCTTATCTTGGGCGAGGAGAGACCGAGTGATTTGAGAGTCTCGTCGCCACAGTCGAGAAAATGCGCGGGCGTGATGTCGCCGAAATGCGCTTTCACGCGCGCGAGAATCGAATTCGCGCTGGCGGTCGAGACTTGTTGCGAAATGATAATGCCGACAAGACCCGGAAAGCCTGGTGGTTGCTTTCGTAATCTGGGACGCCCCGCATAGTCCAAAAGCGGCGCGAGTTTGGGGTCGAGTTCAATGACTGCATGCAGACCGAAATCGAGCGCGTCATCATGATCAATGATAAGAGGTTGCATGGGAGCCCAAACTAAGCGATGCGGGAACCGGACATGATGATCAAAACCGCAACCACCAGCGTGATCTTGATAGGACGCCATCATTAATGCAACCTGTTTATCGCTTTGCGCCTTCGCCGAATGGGTATCTCCATCTCGGGCATGCCTATTCCGCACTGTTGAATTTCGAGCGCGCGAAGCAAACCGGCGGTCGCTTTCTTTTGCGCATCGAGGATATTGATCAGGGTCGCTCCCGTCCGCATTTTGAAGACGCCTTTTATG
>CANGSG010000075.1 GCA_947456435.1 Hyphomicrobiales bacterium | reverse complement strand
GTCTTCAAACTGCACGCTCAAAGGACAATGCCATGCCGCTCATCAACTATGCCGAGCCGATGAGTTTTGCCGATGCGGTAGAAGCCACCGCGATCATTCTGCAACGCTGCCTCGTGAAATTGCGTGATGAGGCCGCCTTTCGCGAAGACAGCGACCCCGCCCCGCTCAACGCCGCGCATTTCCTCATCGACATGCTCGAAGACGCCTTGGCCGAAAGCGAAGCGCTCAGCACCGCGCTTGAGAGGCGGCTAAGCCAAAACGGATAAGAGGTTGATCGCTCGCCTCATCCCGAGCCGCCGCAAAGACAATTCACACCCTCATCCTGAGGAGCGCCGAAGACACCTCTCACCCTCATCCTGAGGAGCGCCGAAGGCGCGTCTCGAAGGACGTGCTTCACTGAAAGGCGTGGTTCGAGACGCATCACTCACGTGATGCTCCTCACCATGAGGATATAAAGTAAGTCCTCATCCTAAGGAGCGGCGCAAAGACAATTCTCACCCTCATCCTGAGGAGCGCCGAAGGCGCGTCTCGACGAAGGACAAGGCATCCGACACAAAGCCCGTCGCGAGGCCCTGCGCCCCGAAAGAATAAACCCGCCTCACGCCGCCTGCGGCGCAAGGCAGCGCGTCGCTAAGCGCTCTTCCTTTTGCCGCTATCCCCTGCAATAAGCGCGCATGGCGAAAAAACCCCATGACATGACCGGCGCCGACCGTCTGCCAAGCCGGGAGGCGTTGCTCGCCTTTTTGAAGGGCGCGCCCGATGCTTCGGGCAAAAAGCACCAAAAGCTCGGCAAACGCGACATCGCGAAAGCGTTCGGCATCAAGGGTCAGGGGCGCATTGCGCTCAAAGCCATGCTGAAGGCGCTCGAGGCCGAAGGCGTGGTGGAAAAGCGCGGCAAAAGCCTCGCGCGCCCCGGCCATCTGTCACCCATGACGCTGGCCGATGTCACAAGCCGCGATCGCGATGGCGATCTTATCGCCCGTCCGGTGGAATGGGATGAGGCCGCCCATGGCAAGCCGCCGCGCATCGTCATCCATAGTGGCGGCAAGAAGCGGCCCGGCCAACCCGCCCCCACGGTGGGAGACCGCGTTCTGCTCCGCGTTGAACCCGCCAATGACAGCGCCACGCTCTATCGCGGGCGGGCCGTGCGCATCATGGAAAAGCACAAGGCGCAAACGCTCGGCCAGTTCCGCACCAGCCCGCAAGGCGGGGGCCGCGTGATGCCCATCGACAAGAAATCCTTGGGCCGCGAAATTCTCATTCCGCCGGGGGCGGAGGGCGATGCGGTCGAGGGTGATCTTGTCGCCGTGGCCCTTCACCGCAAGAACCGGCTCGGGCTAATCGAGGGCCGCATCACCGAGCGCATCGGCTCGATTGCCACCGAGAAGGCGGTGAGTCTCATTGCCATTCACACACATCAAATCCCGCATGTGTTTCCGGCAACCGCTCTGGCTGAATCCGAACAGGCGCGGCCTGCAACCCTTGCCGGACCCGGAAAACGCGAGGATTGGCGGCATATTCCGCTCTTAACCATCGATCCGGCGGACGCCAAGGATCATGACGACGCGGTGCACGCGGTGGCCGATCCGGACCCCGCCAATCCGGGCGGGTTTGTGGTTACCGTTGCCATTGCCGATGTCGCCGCGTATGTCCATGAGGGCTCGGCCATGGATCGGGAAGCGCGGTTGCGCGGCAATTCGGTCTATTTCCCCGACCGCGTGGTGCCGATGCTGCCGGAGCGGATTTCGAATGATCTCTGCTCGCTCAGGCCCGATGAAGACCGCGCGGCGCTCGCCATTCGCATGGTTTTGGGCGCGAACGGGCGCAAAAAGAGCCATTCTCTGCACAGAATTCTCATGCGCTCGCATGCCAAGCTCGCTTATGAGGAGGCGCAACGGATTGTGGATGCGCGCGATCCCCACCATCCTGCCGCTAAGTCTTTGATTTCATTATGGGCCGCATGGACGGCCACACGGGCGGAGCGGCAGGCGCGCGGGCCGCTTGACCTCGATTTGCCCGAAAGAAAGCTGAAATTGGACGAAAAAGGCGCGATTGAGCGCGTTTTTGTGCCCGAACGGCTCGATGCCCACCGGCTGATCGAAGATTTCATGATTTTGGCCAATGTGGCCGCCGCCGAACTCCTCGAAAAAAACCGGATTCCGCTGATTTACCGCGCGCATGAAGAGCCCAGCGCGGAGAAAATCGAGAATTTACATCATATATTACGTGAACTGGGCTTTAACGTCCTTCATAACGCGCCTTTAGTCCCTCAAAGCCTCAATTTGATACTCGAACACTTCCGCTCTACCGAACACGCGCTTTTTGTGAATGAAATCGTTTTGAGAAGCCAGGCGCAGGCGGAATATACCACTGAAAACAAAGGACATTTCGGCCTCAACCTGCGGCGCTACGCGCATTTCACCTCGCCCATTCGCCGCTATGCCGACCTCATCGTGCACCGCGCGCTGATCCGCGCGGAAGCGCTCGGCACGGACGGGTTGAGCGAGGCTTTAGCGCCGCAACTCCCTGAAATTGCTTCGGAAATTTCCGTCACAGAACGCCGCGCGATGGCCGCCGAACGCGAAACCATCGACCGGCTGATCGCCTACCACCTATGCGAGCAAATCGGCGAGATTTTCGAAGGCCGTATCGCAGGCGTCACCCGCTCGGGACTCTTTGTAAAGCTTCATGAATCTGGCGCGGACGGGTTTGTGCCGGCCTCCACAATCGGGGCCGATTATTACCGCTATGAAGAAGCGCTACACGCTCTGGTTGGTAATAGAACGGGCGAAACCTGGCGTTTGGGCGATGCGGTTTCGGTACGTCTGGTGGAGGCGCAACCGGTGGCGGGCGCGCTCCGATTCGAACTGATTTCGGGTGGCTCCGGCCCCACAAAAGCCCTTGGAAAGAAACAGAAATTTCAAAAACGCGGTGGCGGAAAACCCGTCCTTGCCGCCCCGTTCCGGGCCTCCAAATTCTCCTCAAAACGCAAGTCAAATCACCGATGACCCATTACGAATTTCCCACCCCCCAACCAACGCTCCCCCATCGCGACCGCTGGCTCTCGGTCAAACGTGGCTTTGCGGGTGCCTGCCCTCATTGCGGCCAGGGACGGATTTTTGGCAAATATCTCAAGGTGTTACCGGAATGCGCGGCGTGTGGCGAGAACCTTTCGCATCACCGCGCCGATGATCTTCCGGCCTATATTGTGCTCTTTCTGGTCGGTCATATCGTCGTCGGCACGTTGATGACCACGGATCCGGAGGGCCTTTGGCCGATCTGGATTCATATGATTTTATGGCCACTTATGACGCTTCTTTTAAGTTTAGCTTTGCTTCAGCCTGTCAAAGGAGCCGTGGTCGGCTTGCAATGGGCGCTGCGGATGCACGGGTTTGGCGGTGACGAGGAATGACGGCCGTCCGTCCGCGTGATGCGGCCAGTCTTATCCTATTGGATTATAAGGGTAAAAAGCCCTATGTCCTGATGGGGAAGCGGCATCCGGGTCATAGTTTCATGCCCTCCAAATTTGTCTTCCCCGGTGGACGTCTCGACGCGCTGGATCGCCGGATTCCGGTTTCGGGAACATTGAATTTACACGTAGAATCAAAGCTTTGTGAAAAAGTTACAAAGTCGACCAGTTTGAAAGCACGCGCTCTGGCGCTCACCGCCTTGCGTGAAACCTTTGAGGAAACCGGCATTGTGATTGGCGAGACGGGACTTGGGCCCTATCAAGCACCGTCCGGAACCCCTTGGGAAATATACGAAAAAAAGGAAATTTGGCCAAGTTTGGATGGGCTCGACCTTGTTGCCCGCGCCATTACGCCACCGCATTACCCCAAGCGCTTCGATACACGGTTTTTCTTGTGTGATTCCAAGATGATCGCGCATCAGGAGCCGGGTTTTGCCGGACCGGAATCCGAATTTGTCGAGCTCGCTTGGGTTACCATAGAGGAAGCAAAAAAGCTCGATATTCCAAGCATTACGGGGATGATCTTAACATCCCTTTCCGAGCAACTCGAAGCGGGGCTTGCGCCCTATCGTCCCATTCCGTTTTATCGAACAAAATACGGAATTTACACGCGCGAATTTTTATCCGGAACATTGTCATAAATTCGTTAGTGATCGAGGCCTTAAACAGAGTGTTGGTGTATCAAACCAAGGCTCTCTGCTACCGAACGAGCCGTTTGCCATAATCTCTCACATCATAATGGATGCGATCTTATACCGCTCATGAACGCAAATCGCACCCAAAGGTTGAAATTAATTATAGCTGCAATTCTGACGATTACGCTCGTCGGAATGGGGCTCAATTTGGTGTTCCCGCTCCTCTCAATCCGCCTCGCCAATGCCGGTTACTCGAACCTGTATGTCGGCGTCGCAACCGCGATCAGCGGGATTGCCAACATCCTCATCGCACCGCTCATCCCGGGTTGGGCGCGCCGCTTCGGTGTCCGGCGGGTGATCCTCGTTGCGCTCGCTCTATCGACTCTGTCGATCTGCCTCTTTGACTTTGCGCCCAATGAAGCAAGTGACCTCGCCTTGCGGTTTATTTTTGGGGCCGCTATCGGCGCGCTGTTTTTGATGAGCGAATACTGGATCAATGCGGCAGCGCCGGAAGCGCGGCGCGGTCTCGTTTTGGGAATCTATGGCTCGTTCCTCGCGCTCGGATTTGCGGCCGGCCCGCTCATTCTTGAACTTGTGGGCACGGCCGGTCCGGAACCCTTTTATTGGGGCGCCTTGATTTTCGTCGGTGCGGCCGTTCCGGTCGCTGTTTTAGCCGGTGGCGCGCCGGATATGGAAGAAGGCTCGCATGCCAGCGTCCTTACTTTTTTTATTGCCGTCCCCATCGCAACGCTCGCCGGGTTTCTCTTTGGCATTCTCGAACCAAGCGCCTTTAATCTGTTCCCGGTCTATGGGCTCGGCATCGGATTGCCCCTGTCGCATGCAACCGCGCTGATATCGGCCATGGCGCTGGGCAATATCCTGCAAATCCCGATTGGGATCCTGTCGGACCGGCTTGATCGACGCGTTATGCTGCTGATTTGCGGAATTTTGGGAACCATGGGCGCTGCGGTTCTGCCGCTGCTCTCGGCTTACCCGAACGGGCTGTTTATCGGGTTGATTATATGGAGTGGAATCGCATCCGGGCTTTACACTGTTGGTCTTACACTTTTGGGTGCGCGATACCGCGGTGCCGACCTCGCCCATGCCAATGCGGCTTTTATCATTCTTTATAATGCGGGCATGATTGTCGGGCCGCCGCTCATCGGCGCCACCATGGATGCGATGCCGCCACAGGGCTTTTTTGTCGGTATGGGCGGCATTTTCCTCATTTATTCGGTCGTCGCCGGGATCCGCCTGAGCCTGAACAAGCCGGGCTAAAAATGCGCCAAAGCGCCAATTTTCACCGCCCGCTTTCTTGACAAGCCCGAGACAATCGCTAAGGGTTCGCGCCACAAGGGCCGGACGCGGTTTATGCCGCCTCGCCGGCCTGTCTGATTTTACGCGTGCGTTTTACGACTGCTGATTTTACCGCTGCCCTCCCGCGCGGTGCTGATAAAGGATCAATATCATGGCGAAGGCCACCACCATCAAGGTCAAGCTGCTGTCGACCGCCGACACGGGCTATTTCTATGTGACCAAGAAGAATTCCCGCACGATGACCGACAAGATCACGCAACGCAAATATGATCCCGTTGCGAAGAAGCATGTCGAGTTCAAGGAAACCAAGATCAAGTAATCTTGCGCGTTTTCTTGCTCGTGCATCAGGCCGCCTTTGGGCGGCCTTTTTGTTTTGTGGGATTTATTTTGTCGTCGTTCGTGAAGACCGAGAGGGTATTGGGGGGTGGGAGTCGGAAAAAATAATGCCCTCATCCTGAGCCGCCGCGTAGCGGCGAGTCGAAGGACGTCCTTCGAGACGCGCCTTCGGCGCTCCTCAGGATGAGGGAGTAAATAACATCCTCATGGTGAGGAGCATCACGAAGTGATGCGTCTCGAACCACATTTTACCCATCATTGTCATGACCGGGCTTGTCCCGGTCATCCACGACTTTCTTGAGAATGATTGCGGTTCGTCCCACGTCGTGGATGGCCGGGCTAAACCCGGCCATGACGAACGACGAGGCTCAGCGCTCTTATGTGACCTCATAGCAAGTAAGAAAAAAACAACCTCATCCTGAGCCGTCGCGAAGCGACGAGTCGAAGGACGTCCTTCGAGACGCGCCTGACGGCGCTCCTCAGGATGAGGGAGTAAATTATCTTCGCGTCGGCACAGGATGCGGGAGCAGAACTCTCATCCTTTGGAACAATCAAAACCCTAAGCTGGCCCCGCATAAGTGCGCACGGTTTCGATGAATTTGGCGATTGAAATCGGCTTTGAGAGATAGGCTTCACAGCCTTTCGAGCGAATGCGTTCTTCATCGCCCTTCATTGCAAAGGCGGTGACTGCCACGATCGGAATGGATTTCAAGGTCTCGTCCGCTTTCATCCATTGAATGACGACTTCGCCAGACACTTCGGGAAGCTGAATATCCATGAGCACCAAATCGGGATGATGCGCGCGCGCGAGTTCCATGGCTTCGGTGCCGCTGGCTGTACTGACCACCTGATAGCCATGCGCTTCTAGAAGATCGGTGAAGAGCTTCATATTAAGCTCATTGTCCTCGACGATCAGAACGGTTTTGGCCATGAAAGTCCCAAATCTCTGTGTGCGCTCCGAAAAGACTTTTGGCCCAATATCCTGCCGCGCCTCCGGAATAGCGCTATATTAGACCCGAGATTGCCCCGAGTCGGCAAATGGAGTTCGCAACCCATGCGGGAAAAAACATCGTCACGTGAGCCTTCAGGGCCGGATCCCGACCATCTAGCCATTACCGCGCTCGTCTATATCAGCGGTGATACGGAGTTAATGTCCCGCTTTTTGTCCATGACGGGGCTTGATCCGTCGGATTTACGGGCGGCGGCGGCCGACCCGCGCTTTTTGCTCGCCGTCCTCGATTTTTTAATGAGCGATGACATTACGCTCGTTGGATTTGCCGCAGCCGAAGGGATTAATCCCGAAGCGGTGACGCGCGCCCATCACCGCTTGCGGCGTAGCGTTGACCCTGCCGCCGATATGTATTGACGGTCCGCCTACTCGAACGCCTTACGGGCAAGGGGGTGTGGGACTCACGTCGAGCGAAACCAACACGCCGCGCAAACTGAAATTGGTGTAATCGAGCCGCAAATTGGTTGAAACACCATTCTCCAATAAGTCCATGCTTGCCCGATAAGAGGGTTCTTCCACCGTTGCCTTTTCCTGATCGAAATAGGCAATTTCAACCGGCCAGCTTTTGAGTTTTGCCATGCCGGCGCGTTCCAAAAGTGCAGACTCACTCGATGCGTTTTGAACGGGTGCGCCAATTACGGTGAACGTCTGCGGAGCGGATTGTCCTTCATCCGCGCCATCAAAAATCTGACGGGCCACAAAGCGTTCGCCCTTCAATGCGGCTTCGATCAGCGTGCGATAATGCTCGCCCGGATAAAGTGTGGTTGACGGATAATGCGCCTCTGATTGGACGGGTGAAGACAAGCGAACGGAGACCGACTCCTCTTTGCGCGTCGCAACACCCAAGGTTTGAGACACAGGCTCCGTGCCAACACGATTAAGAACGGAAAAGCGCATGGTTTTTCCATCCGCTTCCTCAGTCGTGACCGATTGCGTATCAATCAGTTTGGCGCCGATCTCACCACCTGACAAAACGATCAACTGGCGGAAGGTTTGCGTGATGCCCGTACACGCCGCGCCCTCCAGTTCAAACACGATGCGCCCATGCGCGGATTCGACACCCGACGCGCCTTGCACATGATCAAGCGCGAGATCATAGACCGCACGATGGGGCACAAGGGTGACCGTGGCCGCGCGCGCGCTTGCTACCGGAAGCGCCAAGACGGCCGCACATGAAAGTGCAAGGCCATAATGCCGCATGACGCTGTTGATCTTGACACGGCTCATCTTCGCACCCTTGATCTCCGCACTGCTTTTCATCACTCCATCCTGCCGAGGATTATTATGTCTGTTGAGTCAAACTTAGCCGCTCAAGGCATCACGCTACCGGAAGCGGCTGCCCCTGTCGCCAATTATGTGCCCGCGGTCATTACCGGATCGCTTTTGTACATATCGGGCCAACTTTGTCTTGATCAAGGCGCGGTACAATCAGCCCATAAGGGCAAGCTCGGTGCGGGCGTTTCGATTGAACAGGGACAGGCCGCAGCGCGGCTATGCGCGATCAATCTTTTGGCGCAAGCCAAGGCGGCGCTCGGCGATCTTAACCGGATCAAGCGCTGCGTGCGCCTGGGCGGCTTCATCAATTCAACGCCCGATTTCAACCCCTTGCCTCAAGTGATGAATGGCGCATCCGATCTGATGGTTTTGGCGCTGGGCGATGCCGGGAGGCACACACGCACCACAATCGGCGTCGCGCAATTGCCGATGGATGCGGCGGTGGAAGTGGAAGCCCTGTTTGAAATCAGCTTATGAGCATCAAGCGATGCGTGTTGCACCATGAGACTAATTTTATGAGTTCCGCTTTATGAGTGCTCCTGCTTGGCTTACGGCCCGTCCGATTGCGCATCGCGGCCTGCATGATCGCGCGCGTCATGTGATTGAAAATACGCTCTCGGCCGCGCGCGCCGCCATCGAGGGCGCTTATGCGATTGAATGCGATGTACAGCTTTCAAGCGATGGCGAAGTTTTTGTTTTTCACGATGATCTGCTTGATCGTCTCACACCGGAACAAGGCCGTTTCGATACACGCTCAAGCACGCAGATCAAACAGATCGCTTTGAAAGATTCGACGGATCATATTCCAACCCTCACCGCATTGCTTGATGTGATCGGCGGACGCGTGCCTCTGATTTGTGAAATTAAAAGCAAATTTGATGGCGACTTAACAGGGGCGCATGAAACCGCACGCCGTCTTGCCGCCTATCAAGGACCCGTCGCAATCAAAAGTTTTGACCCTTTGATTGTCGAGGCGTTGCGCAAGCTCACACCGGACCGGCCGCGCGGCTTTATTGGCGAAAGCGTT
>CANGSG010000074.1 GCA_947456435.1 Hyphomicrobiales bacterium | reverse complement strand
TTTGTCGCCGAGCACCTGAATTTCGATATGACGCGGATTGACAATAAATTTTTCAACAAACACGCGATCATCCCCAAAGGATGATGCTGCTTCGGATTTCGCACGCGCATACCCTTCAGCCACTTCGCCTGACGAATAAGCGATCCGCATGCCTTTACCGCCACCACCGGCGGAGGCCTTGATCATCACCGGATAACCGATTTCATCCGCGATCTTCACGGCATGATCGGGGCTTTCGATAACACCCAAGAAGCCCGGCACCGTTGAAACTTTGGCGGCATTCGCAAATTTCTTCGATTCAATCTTGTCGCCCATCGCTTCAATCGCTTTGGGGTTGGGACCGATGAACACAATACCTTCGGCCTTCAACGCTTCGGCAAAGGCCGCGCGTTCGGAGAGAAAGCCGTAACCGGGATGAACCGCTTCAGCGCCCGTGGCTTTGCAAGCGACGATAATTTTCTCGATCACAAGATAGGACTGCGCGGCCGGCGCGGGCCCGATATGAACGGCCTCATCGGCCATCTCGACATGAAGCGCGTCCTTATCCGCATCAGAATAGACGGCAACCGTCTTGATCCCCATGCGACGCGCGGTCTTGATCACGCGGCAAGCAATCTCACCGCGATTGGCAATCAAAATTTTCTTGAACATACCCTGCCCCGACCGGCCCCTTTTATGTCATTGCGATGACTGTTCTAGGGGCAAAACCGATGGGGGTAAACTCAACCCAAAGGCGGATGGACGGGTTAAGCGGCGTGGGACGACAACGACGGGTAAATTGAGAGCATCGCGGCGACTTCCCGTTGCCGCGCGCGGCGGGCGCGGGCGCCGGAGAGTCCATCAAGGCGGCGCCGTAAGGATGCCGGCGGATCAGCGCATTCCTCGCTCAAAATGGTCAGAAGCGCCCGTGTCGAGGGCGTTGCCCCTGTACTATCAAGGCCTAGGCGGAAGGTGAGCCAATCAAGATCGCGCTCGGAGATATGCCCCGTGGGCCGCCGCTCCCAGATGAAATATGTCGCCATCTGTTCGACAAAGAAGGGGAGCCATAGTGGGCTCATTTCACGGATATGGCGTTCAAGCCGGACAAGATCACCGGCCTCGACGGCGGTTAATCCGCCGCCCGCAGCCAAAAGATCGCGCAAACGCTCGACATCGGCATCCTCAACCTTCTGACGTTCAATCAGAAGCGATGTGGTCGATCTTATTCGGCTTTTTGTCATAGGCTACAGATCCGGCTCTTCCCGCCTGTCGCGGGTTCGCCAAGAGCCTCGCAAAGCGAGACAAGCAAATGGTTAATACGCAAACGCCATTCGAAATTCTGGTTAAAGTTCTCTTTCCAAATCGGCTCGAATAAGACTTAAAATCGAAAGTCATTGGTCAAGAAAAGCTTCGCATGACTGTTTCAATCATCATTCCCGCTTGCGACGCCGAGGCGACTTTGCCGCGCGCGGTGATAAGCCTGATGCAGCAGACGGAGAGCGACTGGAACGCCATCATCGTATCGGATGACAAACGCGATTATGCCGCGTTTCTGGCGAGTAAGGGTCTCAGCGATACACGCCTCGCCTTCGCTTCAACCGGATTATATCGTTCGGGCTGTCACAATGCGCGCAATGTCGGTTTTGATCTCGTCACCGGTGACTATGTTACGCAATTAGATGCGGATGATACATTTACCGCTGACCGGCTTGCTACACTGAAGCCTCTCGCCGCGCGCTATGGTGGCGCCGCTGACAATCTCATGATGATCGACGAAGAGACGGAAGACGTCATCGGAACCGTCTTGGACGAGACCAGCGAAATACAACGCCTCACACTATTGGATTTTATGACTTTAAACGCGCCGTTGGTGCCTTTGATCCGAAGAGATCATTGTCTTCATCGGGTTCCGGGCGTTGAATTTTCTGAAGATGTGATTGCCAATATTCAATTGATCGACCGGATCGGGCTTTTACCCGTCACGCCGTCTTCAAGTTATATTTATCGGATCAATATGAAATCCATGGCGAATAAAGAAGGCGCCGTCGAAAAATTCGAGCGTGGCTATTCAGATTATATTGATCGCTTGGAGACTGGTGATGGATTCGGTTTGAAGACAGATAATCGCCGCATCGCCTGTGATGGCTTGATCGCTAAACGTGCACTCAATCGGGATTATGCTGAAGCCCTCGAACGAAAACCTTCACTCACTTTCTCAGAATTTGCGCAGCGCAGATCCAATTAAGCTCACAACGGAATATTGTCGTGTTTCTTCCAAGGCCGCTCAGCCTTGTTGGTCGCAAGCATCGCGAGCGCGCGAGCGACGCGGCGGCGCGTTGAATGCGGCATGATCACTTCGTCGATGTAGCCACGCTCTGCGGCGACGAAAGGCGAGAGAAAACGTTCTTCATAATCTTTCGCGCTTTTTGCGATTTTTTCGGGATCATTCATATCGGCGCGGAAAATGATTTCGACCGCGCCCTTCGCACCCATCACGGCAATTTGTGCGGTAGGCCAAGCATAATTGACATCACCGCCCAAATGTTTTGAGGCCATTACATCATAGGCACCGCCAAAGGCTTTACGCGTGATCACGGTCACAAGCGGCACGCTCGCTTCGCCATAAGCGAAAAGCAATTTCGCGCCATGTTTGATCAAGCCACCATATTCCTGCGCGGTGCCCGGCAAGAAGCCCGGCACATCGACAAAGGTAACAATTGGGATTTCAAACGCATCACAGAAGCGCACAAAGCGCGCGGCTTTGCGTGAGGCATCCGAGTCAAGCACGCCCGCCAACACCATAGGTTGATTGGCAACGATACCCACCGTGCGACCTTCCATACGGCCAAAACCCGTGATGATGTTTTTGGCAAAGCTTTCTTGAATTTCAAAGAAGTCGGCTTCATCGACGGTCTTTAAAATCAGCTCTTTCATATCATAGGGCTTATTCGGATTTTCCGGAACAAGCGTATCGAGCGAAAGATCAACCCGATCCGCTGTATCAAAACTCGGCCAATGCGGTGCACCGTCTTTGTTATTCGCCGGCAAGAAATCAATCAGGCGACGCACTTGCAACAGCGCTTCAACATCATTGTCCCACGCGCCGTCAGCCACCGATGATTTCATAGTATGAACTTTAGCGCCGCCTAACTCTTCAGCGGTGACCGTTTCATTCGTGACAGTCTTCACAACTTCGGGACCGGTCACAAACATGTAAGAGCGGTCGCGTACCATGAAAATGAAATCGGTCATCGCGGGTGAATAAACATCACCGCCTGCACAAGGGCCCATGATCACAGAGATTTGCGGAATAACACCTGATGCAATGACATTGCGGCGAAACACTTCGCCATAACCGCCCAGCGCCGCGACGCCTTCTTGAATACGTGCGCCACCGGCATCAAAAAGACCGATGATCGGCGCGCGCATTTTTAACGCGAGATCTTGGATCTTGTTGATCTTCTGCGCATGCGTCTCGGAGAGCGAGCCGCCAAACACCGTGAAATCTTTTGCGAAAATGAATACAGTGCGGCCATTGACCGTGCCCCAACCGGTGACGACGCCATCACCGGGGATCTTCGATTTCTCCATGCCGAAATCGGTCGAACGATGTTCAACAAACATGTCGAATTCTTCGAAGGAGCCTTTGTCGAGCAAGAGCTCAATCCGCTCGCGCGCCGTGAGCTTGCCGCGCGCATGTTGCGCATCGATCCGCTTTTGTCCGCCGCCCAACCGCGCCTCAGCGCGTCTTTGATCGAGCTTATCGAGAATATCCTTCATGCGCTCCTGCCTCTTCGTCGCTGCCGCAAACCCCACAATACAAAAACGGCGAGCCCGTGTTAGCACGGACCCGCCGAAATCGTGAGTGCGACGAAAGAACGGGTTGGGGATGCTGAGCCGCCCCTACCGCCCGGATCAAATGTGGAGGGTTACCTCGACATTGTTACGGGTCGCGTTCGAATAAGGGCAAACGATATGGGCTTCATCGACGAGCTTTTTGGCCGTCGCGTGGTCCAGACCCGGCAGCGAAATATGGAGATCAACCTTAATCGCGAAACCAGTCGGGATCCCGCCAATCCCGACATCTGCCGAAACCTTAGCATCATCAGAGATTTTGACGCCCGCTTTACCGGCGACGAACTTCACAGCACCCAGAAAACAGGCCGAATAGCCGGCTGCGAAGAGCTGTTCCGGATTGGTGGCTGCGCCACCGCCGCCGCCCATTTCTTTGGGTACGCTTAGCTTCAAATCGATGACATTGTCGGACGACACGGCACGGCCATCGCGGCCGCCGGTTGCGGAGGCGTGCGCCGTATAAACGACATTGGGCTTATCCATGGGGGAATTTCTCCATAAAACGAATAACAATGTGAAAAAGCATGTTTGAAAATTATTTTCAAGAATTATTCGGGAGCGATCCCTCGGGTCAGAAGCCAGCCAAGATGGTCGCCGCCGCGCGGAACTCCGCCTCGCGCTGTTTGCGCCGTTCAAGCGCTTCAGCATCCTGCCCCCAAATCTCCATCTGCACATCTTCATCGACATGGGCCGCGTTCCAAATTGCCGTTGGCCCAAAGGCGCCTTCAGCGAGAGACAGCGCGAGCAACAGTGAGCCCGAAATCGTTGTCACCACATGCAAGGCGGACAGACGCAGCGGATGGTCAATCCTATGAAGATGGTTGCGCACGGAAGCGAGCGTCTCTTCTGGCTGCGCGACATGGATGATGCCGCCGGCAAGTGTAAAACGCCACCCATAGGAGTCTTTGGCCCAGGCAAGGACCGGATCCCAATGCAAGGCTTGGCGTTCAACAAGACGCGGCGGCTCTTCTGCGCGGTAACATACGAGATCAGACGAAGCGTAACGCGCACAATCATCGGCCACTTCTGCAGCTCTCTTTGAAACCGCATCAATCGCGGAGTTCACAATACGTGTAACCGGCATCGCTGCGGGTTCGATCAGCTCGCCAACATCGCGCCATTCTTGCGCAACGATTTCAGCAAGTACCCGATTGGGTAAAACGAGTTGCGCGCGCGCGGGTGTGCGCGTGGGCCGGCCATCAAGATGAATAGCAAAGCCATTCTCTTCAGCAACGCATGCCACCTCTTTCCAAAATCTTTTCGGCAGTGATTTTTTCAAATCACGCCGCACCATCTCATGCGGATCGATAGGCGTATTGGCGGGAGAGTCAGGAGATGAGGACATTGTGATATAGGCGCTTGCTATTCTTCAGGCGCATCAACAATCGGATCATAACGCTTGGCATCAAGACCCATAAGATTGAAGCTTTGCAGCATATGCGGCGGCAAAGGCGCTGTGACATCCACAGGCTTACCAGTCCGCGGATGCGGAATGACAATGCGCCGTGCCATCAAATGCAGGCGGTTTTGAATACCGCCCGGCACTTCCCAATTCTCGATATCAAAATATTTCGGATCACCAAGAATGGGATGACCAATATGCGCCGCATGCGCACGCAATTGATGTGTACGGCCCGTAACAGGCTTCATCGAAAGCCAGGCAATTTTCTGCGCGACCGTTTCAACAACAGCATAATAAGTCACGGCATGGCTTGCGCCTTCAGCGCCATGTTTGGCGACCTGCATCTTTTGATCACCCTCTTCATCTTCACCTTTGGCGAGATATGTCGAGACACGGCCTTGCTTCACACGCGGTACACCGGCAACAAGCGCCCAATAAATTTTTCGTGTGTCACGCGAGCGAAAACTTTTAGCAAGTGCCGACGCGGCAAAACGAGTCTTCGCGACAACAAGACAACCGGATGTGTCTTTATCAAGACGATGAACCAATCGCGGCTTTTGTCCCTGTTCATCGCGCAACGCTTCAAGCATGCCATCAAGATGACGTACGGTGCCTGATCCCCCCTGCACAGCCAAACCGAAAGGCTTATTGAGCACCATCATATCATCATCTTCAAAAAGGATCATCGCGCGGATCGCTGCGGCATCAGCCGCTTCCGCTTTTTCAGACCGCTTCGGCGCCGCGCCTTCGACAGCATCAACTTTCAAAGGCGGAATGCGAACAGATTGTCCCGCTTCAAGGCGATCTTTGGTTTCAACGCGTTTGCCATTCACACGCAGTTCGCCTTTGCGTGTGATGCGTTGAATGTGACTGAAGGAGAGACCAGGGAACCGATGTTCAAGAAAACGATCCACCCGCATACCATCCTCATCGGGCGTCACGGTTACCGTAATCACCGATACCGGAAGAGACGCGACCTTGCGCACAGGCTTAGCCTGAGGCGGCGCGGGCGCACGACCTTCAGCAATGGCGCGGGCTTTTTCTTTTGCTTGCTTATCGCGCCTCACGAGAACGCCCTCACGACCCAAAGACCCGCTGCCAATCCCAAAATCGATAGAACCACAGAGCCCACAACATAAAACAAAGCGGTCATCACTTCACCGCGCTCATAAAGCAGCATCGCATCAAGAGAGAAAGCCGAAAACGTCGTATAGCCGCCCAGAATACCCGTCGTCACAAAGAGACGTGCACTCTGCGACCAGTCTTCTCCCGCCTTGAAGGCGAAATAGCCCGCGGCGAAACCCATCACAACAGAGCCTGAAATATTGATCGCCATAATCCCGAGCGGAAACTCAATATCGACAAGCCGCCCCATCGCCTGATTGACGAGATAACGCAACGCAGCACCAAGGCCACCACCAAGGAAAACAATGAGGATAGGGTTCATAAACATAGACCGGCTTCTAACAGAAAAACCCTGCGGGGGCGACGACAATATTGCCGTGAATCCTTTATCGGCCCTTCAGACTTGCCGACTTGTCGGGCGAATTACTCGCCCCGCTCTTTCCTGAGCTTCGCCCAATAGTCGAGCCGCTTTTTGATTTCGCGTTCAAAACCGCGTTCGACCGGTTCATAAAATGTTTTGCGGCCGAGTTTTTCCGGAAAATAATTCTGGCCCGAAAAGGCATCGGGCTCATCGTGATCATAACGATAGCCGGAACCATAGCCTTCATTCGCCATCAATTTCGTTGGTGCATTCAAAATGACTTTCGGCGGCATCAATGAGCCTGCCTCTTTCGCGGTGCGCAATGCGCCTTTATACGCCACATAGAGCGCATTCGATTTGGGAGCGGTCGCCAGATACACAACCGCTTGTGCGAGCGCGAGATCCCCTTCGGGCGATCCTAAAAAATCAAACGCATCCTTAGCAGCATTCGCGATCACAAGCGCTTGCGGATCAGCAAGCCCAATATCTTCGACCGCCATGCGCACAAGACGACGACCCAAAAAAAGTGGACTCTCTCCGGCGTCCAGCATACGCGCAAAATAATAGAGAGCGGCATCAGGGTCAGATCCGCGCACGCTCTTATGCAACGCGCTGATCAGATTGTAATGACCATCATCACTCTTGTCATAAATGGGTGCACGACGTTGAACAATCTCTGACAATGTCGCTGTATCAAAAACCTCGCCAGGCTTGGCTGAGCGCCAAATTTCTTCTGCCAATGTTAAGGATGCACGACCATCACCATCCGCCATGGCAAGCAAAGCGGTTCGCGCCTCCGGATCAAGCGGGAGAGGCTTCCCTTCGATCTCTTCCGCGCGATGAAGTAAGCGATCAATAGCCTGTTCATCAAGCGCTTTGAATGTAAGCACACGCGCTCGCGATAACAAAGCGGCATTCAACTCGAATGAGGGATTTTCAGTTGTCGCCCCAATCAGCGTAATGGTTCCATCTTCCATCACAGGCAAAAACGCATCCTGCTGTGCGCGATTGAACCGATGAATCTCGTCGACAAAAAGAAGCGTGCCCTGCCCTGCTGCTCTTCGCCCACGTGCCGCTTCGAAGACTTTCTTTAAATCAGCAACACCTGAAAAAATTGCTGAGATTGGTTCAAAGTGAAGCGTTGTTTCATGCGCAAGAAGACGCGCTGTCGTTGTTTTGCCGGTACCGGGCGGACCCCAGAAAATCAAAGAGCCCAAAGAACCCGATGCAATCAACCGTGTGAGGATGCCATCGGAGCCAGTGAGGTGATCTTGGCCCGCAACGTCTTCAAGTTTTTGTGGACGCAACCGGTCAGCAAGCGGGCGCGGCGCCGCTTTCTCAAGTCCTGCCGCCACAAAGAGATTATCCATGGCTGTTAGCCGCCGACCTTGCTCTTCAATAATTCACCCTTGCGGCGAATGATCAAGGTCCAATAATAAGCGCGTTCTTGCTGCAAGGCCACAACGTCACGCGTTGTTTTCACCTCATTATTATCGATCGAAATCAGATAATCACCCTTTTGCAAACCAATATCATCCGCGGGCGAACCCTGTTTGACCGAGGCGATAATGACACCCTCGCTCGCGCTTTCCACCGCAAGCTCTTCCGCAAGCGCGGGCGACATATTCGCGACGACCGCGCCGGATAACGGCCACCGGCCCGAAAGAGTTTTCTGTTCGCGCGGGATGATCTCGGGGGCGGGGTCCATCCGCACCGTCAACATTTGTACCTTACCACTCCGATTGATTTTCAACTCGGCACGATCACCAATGGCTTTTGTTGCTAACCGAAAACCAAAGCCATCCGCATCTTCAACCGGCTGTCCATCAAGCGATAAAATCACATCGCCCGCTTTGAGACCGGCATCGGCAGCCGGACCTTTATCGACAACAGAAACAATCAACGCGCCGACGGGACGCTCGAGCCCGAGGCTTTCAGCGAGATCAGGCGTCACCGGTTGCATACGCGCACCAAACCAAGGACGACGAACAATCTTGCTGCCCTGTCGTGCAGACGCGACAACGACTTTCACCATATTCACAGGGATGGCAAAACCAATGCCGATACTTGTGCCAGTCTTCGAATAAATCGCGGTGTTAATCCCAATCAACCGACCATTCACATCAACAAGTGCGCCTCCAGAATTGCCAGGATTAATCGCCGCGTCCGTTTGAATGAAGAGTTGATAATCAGAACTGCTCACCTGCGAACGTGAGAGCGCGGAGATAATTCCCGATGTGACGGTCTGACCGACGCCAAAGGGATTACCAATCGCGAGGACAAGATCGCCGACTTCAATCACATCGGAATTAGCAAGCTCAATCACAGGCAAGCCATGTACGCCACGCAATCGTAACACAGCAAGATCGGTCTTCGGATCACGCAACACGATGTCAGCATCAAATTCGCGTTTATCAGAGAGCGCGACTTTAACGTCCG
>CANGSG010000073.1 GCA_947456435.1 Hyphomicrobiales bacterium | reverse complement strand
CGAGGTAAAGCGATAGCCGCGATCAGAGTTTCAACATCCGCCGCAAGTGTCTGATGTACTGAACCGGTGGTTGTATTTTTCATTTCACGCAACTCACTTGTGACGGCTTTCTCGAGTCTTGCTATCGAAGTGAGTAATGTCGTGGTTTCTGATCGACGTTTACGTGCTGCATATTCCGCAAGAAACCACCGACCGCGCTCGGTCTCAAGAACAGCTTGTTCGATCGCTTCGAAATCTTCATCTTCGAAATTGATCTTGCTGGTTTTCTTATCCATCGTCCTCGATCCCTATGCAAACCAAGAAGGCTCAAGGCAGGACTTAATCATTCGAAGGTCAATGCTTCGTTACCGACGTCAAAAAATCTTCATTGCGTTCATCAAGATTCTTAGTCGAATGGTGATTTTTTATCGCGTGCGGCCACGAGGACTTCACCTATGCCATTGCCCAAGCGCACCCATTCATTCGGATCGGCTTCGCTCTGTCGTTGAACAAAGCGGTAGCCTGAGCTTTCCCAGGACAAAATTTCGTTGATTTGGTTATCAAGAACATAATCGCCGCGATCAGTTTTTAGTGTGAGCACGGCATGGCCTTCCCCTTTTCTATTGATGACGACGGTCATCAATAGAGCTGAAGCAGGAATGCCTGCGCGGATCAAAAGACCTCTCTTGAGAAGTGCGTAATCCTCGCAATCGCCTTTACCGTCAGAGGGATAATCCCAACTTTCGGGCTTTCCCCAATGATCAGGATCAGACACGGGTTCAATCGATTGGTTCACCTTAGAGTTGGTTTCAAGAACGGCTTTCCATTTATCGGGTGTTAACGCAAAAGGCTCTGCTGCTGTGCTTTTTTGAACGACACAATCGGCAGGATTTTTTCGGCAGAAGTCACGCCAGCCCCACGGAGCGGGCAAAGCGCCTTGTGCGAGGGCAGCCGTTGTGATGGGCGGCAATTTGGCGTCCCCAGCTTGCGTTTCGGCAGACAAAACCAAAAAATAAAAACCAAAAAGAGCATGTAACAGGGGGAGCGGTCTTATCATGGCGCTGCCTTTGGACGTGTTCGATAGATCTGCAAAACTAAGTCGCGGGCTTAGTTTCGGTTTCAGCTATTCGCATTTGTCCTAAGGCAAAAAACCTGCGGTAATCTCAAAGTAATCGCTGTAATTTTAACTCAATCCGAGGCTTTCCCTTGCAATTCCGCGCTTGATCAGGTTTCTGCAGTTCAGGGCGTTGATGTCGCCAACTGACCGGCGAGCCGTGTGGAAATTGTAGGGGTTGGTGATGAGGCGGGAACCGATTTTCAATTTGCCGCCGCTCATTCCGGTATTGATTGGCCTCTTTGCTGTCGTTGAACTTGCTCTCGGTTATGCCGGTCCTCAAACGGCGAGCGACATCTATCTCACCTTCGGTTTTATTCCGGCTGATCTCGCTGATCGTTTCGGCTCTGATATTTTTCGAACGCTTGAGGAAGCGAGCCGCCTTAAACCGGATGCAGAAGATTTGGCCGGACTTGCTGAGCTCGCCTCTTATTTGCGTTCACATCCGAGCGCGCTTCCGTTCTCTTTTGTGACCTATGCTTTTCTCCATGCAGGTTGGCCCCATCTTCTGATCAATTCGGTTTGGCTGATGGCCTTCGGCAGTGTGGTGTTGCGCCGTATCGGAACAATGCGGTTTTTGGCGCTGTTTGCTATATCTTCAATCGGCGCCGCGTTCTTTCATTTTTTAACGCATAGCGACGATGTGATGCCCGTGATCGGTGCGTCAGGCGCGGTGTCCGGTATCATGGCTGCAGCTATACGCTTTGTGTTCCAACCTGGTGAGTCCCTCTCGGGCTTTTCACTTGATGCGAGTGGAACCTATCACGCGCCCGCGCTGCCTTTGGTCAAAACATTTCGCGACCGACGTACCTTGCGGTTTATTTTGCTTTGGCTCGCCATCAATATTGTAACGGGGCTGGCCGGTGTTCCGCTTGGATTAGGCGAGGGATCCATTGCCTGGGAAGCGCATGTCGGCGGCTTCATCACCGGTCTTGTTGTTTTTTCATGGGTTGATCCGCCCATGCAGGATGATCCGTCTATCCTCGTTTGATGGCAGTTACATTTTGCAGGCGTTGCTTCAGATACGCGATAATTTTATGCGGTTGTTGTCGTCGATTCCGTCAATGCGGCGATAGAAGCAGGATGAGCGTCCGGTGTGGCAACATCCTCCATCGCCACCAACATCAACGATCAGCACCAATGCATCTTGATCGCAATCAACTTGGATTTCGCGGATCTTTTGAATTTGCCCTGACGTCTCGCCTTTGCGCCATAAAGCAGACCGTGAGCGCGAATAATACCAAGCTTCATTGGTCTCGATGGTTTTTATGAGCGCCTCTTTATTCATATGCGCCACCATCAGCACTTTGCTCGAAACAGCATCAATAGTAACCGCTGTGAGAAGTCCGTCCGATCCGAATTTCGGCATCAGGACCGCGCCATTTTCAACTTCGTCGGTCGAACCGCGTTCTGACAATGTGGCATTCATCTGGGTGCTCATGAGGGACAATCCGATTTTTGGGCAAAATAAAACCCCGCGTAAGCGGGGTTTTACTCAGTGGCTTCCTGGCTGGGAAGGGAAATTTCAAAGGCTCAGCGCGCGCGGAACCCTTGAAGCATTGACATAAAGCGAGCTTGCTCCGCGGGCTCATCGCGGAAAATACCGGTAAATCGTGTGGTGATGGTCGAAGCGCCCTGTTTCTGAACGCCGCGCATCGACATGCACATATGTTCAGCATCCACGAGCACAGCAACGCCGCGCGGATTCAAGGCATCTTCGATCGCCTCGACGATTTGGGCGGTCATTGTTTCTTGGGTCTGAAGACGCTTTGAGAAGACATCGACGACACGGGCGAGTTTTGAAAGTCCGACAACCCCTTCAGACGGATAGTAAGCAACATGGGCTACGCCGACGAAGGGCACCATGTGATGCTCGCAATGCGACGAGAAGGGGATTTCGCGGACGAGAACCATATCGTCATAGCCAGCGACTTCTTCGAATACTTTGTTCAGAACAGCCTGACCGTCCTGAGCATAGCCTTCGAAAAATTCCTCATAGGCTTTGACAACGCGCTTAGGCGTATCGAGCAATCCCTCACGCGAGGGATCGTCGCCTGCCCAGGCAATTAATGTGCGTACTGCGGCCTCTGCCTCTTCGCGCGAGGGGCGGCGAACCGGCGTCTGTTTGTCCGTCGGCTTTAGGGGCCTGACGTTCAGGGTCTTAACCACGGCGTCCATGGTGCCTCCGAGAGTGTGAATTTCAAAAGTCTATACGGGTGGTTTGTCTGATTGGACCATGTCATGTCGATGACTTCGATCAGCGATATCGAACGATCTCGCTTTTTTCCTTGGACGATCCTATATGGTGACACATGTCCAAAACCGCCATATCCCCGTCGGCTCCGGTCTGAAATGATCAACGAGATCTATAATAAGCGCATTCTTGAGCTCGCGGCTGATATTCCGCGACAGGGAAGGCTTGCACATCCCGATGCAACGGCAACAGTCCACTCGAAGCTTTGCGGCTCGACTGTGACCATCGATCTGTCGGTCAAGGACGGTCATGTGGTTGATTTCGCCCATGAAATAAAAGCCTGTGCGCTTGGTCAGGCCTCATCATCCATCATGGCCCGGCACATCATTGGAGCCAGCCCCGACGAGTTGCGGATGATTAGAGAGCGGGTAAGGGCGATGCTCAAGGACAATGGCCCTGCGCCGACCGGCGATTGGGCTGATCTCGCGGTACTCGAGCCCGTGCGGGATTACAAAGCGCGGCACGCTTCAACCCTTTTAACTTTTGATGCCGTCGTCAAGGCTCTCGATCAAATCGAGGCTCACTAGGCGGCCTCGTGAAAGCTGACGCCAATTAATGAGCTCTTACTGAGCCGGCGGCGTGAAATTCATGTTAAATGACGCGCCAACCCGAACTTCGTCGCTAAATCCGGTGGCGTTCGTGCTTTTTTGGCCATCCGCCCCTGAAGTCATGACCCGATCATAATTCGCATAAAACGAGGTTGACCAGTTGCGGCCCGCAGCAAATTTCACATTGCCCGTCGCGCCGAAGCTTCGTGCGCCAATAGTCTCGCCCGGAACATAAGTCGCACCAACATCCCCATAGCGGGCGTTCGTGTAGTCGATGCCGCTCATACCGATGTGAGGGCCGGCTGAAATAACCAATTTCCCGATACGATGGACGAAGTCAGCGCCCAGATCGCCCGTCATTCCGGTTACGCCCGCCGCACCCAGTCGGAGTTCCCCCCGAATGCGCAGAAGGTCAGGGCTCGCCCAATATTCAGCAAATACACCGGGCTCAACCGACCATTGTTTATTCGCGCCCGAAAACGTGTCGAAGGTCGAGCGGTTCGGGTCATAGCGCCCAATGGCCCCGACGGACAGAGAAGGGTTTGGGCTGAAAAGAACCAAGCTCAAACTATCGTCCTGCCCAATCAGATGGTCCGAAAGGTTAGGGCTGGAAACACTGCTTGCGGGGAAACTGATAAAGCTAAAATGTTCGGACCCGGGAAAAGAGGGGGTCACAATCGCCTTGCCATTCACCGATACGAGCCATCCGGGGTTGGGCCGTTCAGCCGCAGATACCTCAGATTGGCCAAGCGCTGCTCCCAGAATCGCGATAGAAGTTATCGCGAGAAAAGAGAGAGTGCGCCGTGCGCGGGTCGTCAGAATATCAAATGGCATCCATCTGTCTCTGGCTGCGGCTCCTGCCGCCGTGTTGGTCGGTGTTTTAAGAGGTTGTTAAGGTCAATGCAACCTCTCGCAACTGCGAAACGAATAATAGGGTTACCGGCGCGTATTGCGCGTATTCTGATCCGCGTCTATCAGCTGACCTTATCGTCAATTTTAGGTAGACATTGCAGGCATTTACCGACCTGTTCTCATTATATGGATGAGGCTATTCTCCATTATGGACTCTGGCGCGGGGGCTGGGTGGGGCTTGCGCGTCTATGTCGATGTAACCCGTGGGGCACCTCAGGACTCGACCTTGTGCCGGATGAATTGCCACCCTCGGCGCGCTGGTATAGACCGTGGCTCTATGGTCGTTGGCACGGGACAAATCCCGGTCCGACCTATCGTTGCGATCCGATTGAAGCCGGCGATCGGAGTCCGCGTTAACGAAATCGGAATCCGGTGTGGCTTACCTGCGTCGTTCGCAGGAGTGAGCAAGGAGACGAGCCGATGATTCATTTGACATTTCCCGATGGTGCGCGCCGTGAGTTTGAAGCGGGGGTGAGCGGTGCTGATATCGCGAAGGGTATATCTCCGTCGCTCCTAAAGCGGACGGTCGCCATGGCGCTCGACGGGACAGTAACCGATCTAGCCGACCCGATTTCCAAAGATGGAAAAATCGAATTTCTCGGCCGCGACGATCCACGCGCGCTCGAATTGATCCGGCATGACTGTGCCCATGTGCTTGCCGAAGCGGTGCAGTCGCTTTGGCCGGGGACTCAGGTCACGATCGGTCCTGTGATTGAGAATGGCTTCTATTACGATTTCTACCGCGAGACACCGTTCACGCCGGAAGACTTTCCCCTGATCGAAGCGGAGATGAAAAAGATCATCGCGCGGGACGCTCCCTTTACCAAGGAAGTGTGGACCCGTGACGCGGTGCGCGACCTTTTCGAGAAAAAGGGTGAGGCGTTCAAGGTCGAACTCGTCGATGCGATTCCGGCCGGTGAGGATCTCAAGCTCTATAGACAGGGCGACTGGTTCGATCTCTGTCGCGGTCCACACATGACCTCGACAGGCAAGATCGGCGATGCGTTCAAGCTGATGAAAGTGGCAGGCGCCTATTGGCGCGGTGATTCAACGCGTCCCATGCTGACGCGCATTTATGCGACAGCATTTGCCAAGAAAGAAGAACTCGACACCTATCTCCACCAACTCGAAGAAGCCGAGAAGCGTGACCATCGTCGTTTGGGTCGCGAGATGGATCTCTTCCATTTCCAGGAAGAGGGTCCGGGCACTGTGTTCTGGCATAAAAAGGGTTGGACGTTGTTCCAATCGCTCACAAATTATATGCGTCGTCGCCTCTCGCGTCTTGGCTATGACGAGGTGAACGCGCCGCAACTTCTCGATAAATCACTCTGGGAAACATCAGGGCATTGGGGCTGGTATCAGGAAAACATGTTCGCGGTGAAAAGCGCGCATGCCTATATGAACCCCGAAGATAAGGACGCCGAGCAACGCGTGTTTGCGTTGAAGCCGATGAATTGCCCCGGCCATGTTCAGATTTTTAAACATGGTTTGAAATCCTATCGCGATCTGCCGCTTCGGCTTGCTGAATTTGGCGCTGTTCATCGTTATGAACCGTCGGGCGCCTTGCATGGATTGATGCGCGTGCGGGGGTTCACGCAGGATGACGCGCATATTTTCTGCACTGATGAGCAGATGGCTTCTGAGTGTCTTGCCATCAATGATTTGATTTTGTCCACCTACCAAGACTTTGGGTTTGATAAAATTGTCGTGAAGCTTTCAACGCGTCCAGAAAAGCGCGTGGGTTCTGACGCGTTGTGGGATCGCGCTGAAAGCGTCATGATGAAGGTCCTCGAGCAGATTAAGGAACAATCAGGCGGCACGATTGAAACATCGATCAATCCGGGTGAGGGCGCCTTCTACGGTCCGAAATTCGAATATGTGCTCCGCGATGCGATTGGACGCGATTGGCAATGCGGCACAACGCAAGTCGATTTCAATCTGCCGGAACGTTTTGGTGCGTTCTATATCGCCGAAGATGGATCGAAGACCGTTCCCGTGATGATCCATCGCGCAATTTGCGGATCGATGGAACGTTTTACCGGTATTCTTATTGAGCATTTTGCTGGTCACTTCCCGCTTTGGCTCGCCCCCACGCAAGTCGTTGTTGCCACCATCACGAGTGATGGTGATGACTATGCCCGCGATGTTGCCGCACAATTGCAAAATGCCGGTATTCGTGTGGAGACGGATCTCCGTAACGAGAAGATCACCTATAAAGTGCGTGAACATTCGCTGGCGAAAGTTCCGGCGCTTCTCGTTGTGGGACGAAAAGAAGCCGCAGAGAAAACCGTTTCGATCCGGCGCTTGGGGTCACCTGATCAACACGTGGTGAGTCTCGCTGAGGCTTTGGCGGCGCTTTCATCAGAAGCGGTTCCGCCCGATCAAAAGCGTATCGCCGCTGAATAAGAGCAGTTTTTAATCAGCGGTCGAGGATTTCGACATCCTGGTCGAACCCCGACCGCACTTTAAACTCTTCCGTAAAGATGCGGCCGCCATTGCGGGCGATCAAAATATATTCGCCCTCTGCCAAGATGAGTGATGGAAACGCGCCGACCAGATCGCGGATCGTGTCACCGCCCGGCGTCAATACGCTAAAAGCTGTGCCCGCATAGGCATCGCCACCGAGTTTGTTGACGAGCTTCAAAGTAACCGTAGCCGCACGATGGCGTAACGTCGCTTCAATGAGTTTGCCGGGTTCAACTTTGATATCGGAATTTGCAATCGCGTTTGTATCGCCATAGCGCGACACGATGCGATAGACGCCTACAGGCAGGCGCACAATGATATTGGGTTTGATGTTGTCGGCAATTAAACGACCTTCAGGATCCGTTCCGACCGCGACATAAATTGAAAAGCTCACACGATCTGCGGGGATGGGCGTATCGCTCACCGTAGCTGAAAGCGACAAAGCGCCGGCGCTGATGATGACATCTTCGCGCAAGGCTTGCGCGCCCAGCACGATACGTCGTGTGGTTCCTGAAAAACCATAAGTGGCATGAATAATATAGGCGCCGGGTTGAAGCCGTAACGTGGGCGAGGCGTCCTGGCTGTCGGTCACGAAACGCGCAGGGGTCCCATCGGTGGGATCAGCATAAACGCGCCAGACAAGGCCGGTTGTGATGGGCGCCTTGTCGCCTTCGAGATGGGCGACCAAAGACAGCTCCGTGAGCGCAACAGGTTCCTGCGCGCGCGCTGAGGGCGCGACAGCCGCAAAAGCCCATAACGCAAAAAGACTAAGGGCAAGACGCCATAACTTCATGCAGGAAGCTCTGCCTGATCTGCACCTTTGAAGTCAATCACAAGGAGCCTGAGCGCGCGGGGGCTGCAGGCAGTGGGGGCTTTGATCCGGCACCAAAAGGCAGCGTTTACGATTTATTCACCATGATTTTCTAATTTCAACTTGAGGTTTTATCGGAGGATTCGCATGATCTCGCTGTTCACGACGCCGCCAGCGCCGCCGGAGGGCAGCAAGACGCCGGATGGCGCGGTCATGGGAGCCATCAAAGAGGGGGCCCAGAAGAGTGGGGCGGATTTTTCCTATCTCGTCAAAACAGCGCGACGGGAATCATCTCTGGATCCGAAAGCGCGCGCGTCACGTTCGTCGGCTGAAGGCTTATTTCAATTCGTCGAACAGACATGGCTTGGCACATTAAAAGAAGCCGGACCTAAACTTGGCCTTGGCCGCTTCAGTCAATCGGTGATTGAAACGCGACCGGGGCATTATGATGTTCCGGATCCGCAAATGCGGATTGCAATTTTGAGTTTGCGCTCGGATCCAAAAATTTCGAGTCTTCTTGCGGGCGCGTTGACGCAATCCAATGGCGAAGCGTTGCAGCAAAATCTCGGACGCAAGGCGAGCCCGGAAGATTTATATCTTGCTCATTTTCTTGGTGTGCAGGGCGCAACGGAAACCATTCGTCGCTCTGAGATGACGCCCGAAGATGCCGCTTCGACCATTTTTCCGGATGCCGCGCGCTCAAACCCCTCATTGTTTTTTGACACAAAAGGGCGCGCGCGAACAATTTCCGAATTGAGAACACTTGTGGCTGAGCTTCATAAAAAAACGGAAGCGGCCAAGGGGGAGGTTCAAATCGATGATCCTTTTCCGCCTTTGGCTTTCGCGCATCCTGATGGGCCCGCGCTTTACAGCCTCTTCCGAAACATTGGACCGATTGATCTTCTTTCCGGTGTCGCGCAACAGACCGCGCCGGCTCAGCCCGCGAATGCGACACAGAAGAAAAAGCCTATTTTACCGATTGATCTCAAGCTGCCTCCTAAAAATCCGATAGTGGATGATACGCTTCTCACCGAGGAGATTGATAATGAGCCCTGATAACGGACATGCCGCTTTTCGATCTGCCGAACATCTCAAAGCGTTGGTTCCTTATATGACCACCGAGGCGCTTGTTGACCTTATCGGGATCGGTAATGTGTTTTGTCATCTGGCTCTTGCCTCTTCACCGGCGATTTCAACGCCAGTCGTTGCAGCCCTTTCTGAAATTGCCGACCGCGATGTCAGTCTTGTTCTGTTACTCAACAAAGACATTACGATTCCAGACTTCGCTTTGATCCGCATCTTAGAACAAGCGGGTATAGATGCAGAAGTGATGCTGGCAGTTGAAGAGCGTGATGAGGCTGATCCTATAGTTTGGAAAGCCCTGCTTGCCGCGCGTCTTAAATGGATTGCGGAGAGAAGCGATCAAATGGCAACTCATGAAACGAGGATCATCACGCTTTTATGGTCGTCGCCTATAACTGTTCGTCGTCATTATGTTGACGCACTCGCGCATATGAACCAAATCACACCCACTTTGTT
>CANGSG010000072.1 GCA_947456435.1 Hyphomicrobiales bacterium | reverse complement strand
GCAATTCAATCATTGTACCGACTTGATAGGTGAATGATGCACCCGTTTCCTGTTTGACGGCTTCCGCCATCGCATCGATGCGCGCTTTCACGAGATCGAGTTCAGGCTTCGCCATCACAAGCGGCACCATCACTTCGGGTACAACCGCTTGTCCCGTTTTCTTTGCGGCTTCAACAGCCGCCTCAAAAATCGCACGCGCCTGCATCTCGGCAATTTCCGGATAGGCCACCGCAAGACGGCAGCCGCGGAAGCCGAGCATCGGATTGAATTCATGCAATTCAAGTGCGCGCGCACGAAGCTTTTCGGGCGAGGCATTCATCGCTTTCGCCACTTCCGCAATTTCTTCATCCGTATGCGGCAAGAATTCATGCAAAGGCGGATCAAGCAAGCGGATTGTCACCGGCAATCCTGACATGATGGTGAAGAGCTCAACAAAATCTTGTCTCTGCATCGGCAGCAATTTGGCGAGCGCGGCACGACGGCCCTTTGTGTCGTCAGCCAAAATCATTTCACGCACGGCAACGATACGCTCACCTTCGAAGAACATATGCTCGGTGCGGCAAAGGCCAATGCCCTCAGCACCGAAACTCCGTGCAGTCTTTGCATCAAGCGGCGTTTCCGCATTCGTGCGCACTTTCATGCGCCGCTTTGAATCGGCCCATCCCATAAGAATCCCGAATTCACCAGAGAGCTCCGGCTCGATCATTTTGACTTGACCAATCAACACCTGACCCGTCGATCCATCAATCGTGATGTGATCACCTTTTTTGAGCACAATACCCATCGCGCTCACCGTGCCCGCCGCAAGATCAACTTTCAACGTGCCCGCGCCCGAAACGCAAGGCTTACCCATGCCGCGCGCAACAACGGCAGCATGCGAAGTCATGCCACCGCGCGCGGTGAGAATGCCTTCCGCCGCATGCATGCCATGAATATCTTCAGGGCTTGTTTCAACGCGCACGAGAATGACTTTTCGTCCCGCTGCCTTTGCCGCTTCCGCTTCATCGCTGTCGAGAACAATTTCACCCGACGCTGCACCCGGTGAAGCGGGCAAGCCGGAAGCCATCACTTTACGTTCAGCCTTCGGATCAATGGTCGGATGCAGCAATTGATCAAGCGAAGCGGGATCGATCCGCGCAATCGCTTCATCTTGCGTGATCAAGCCTTCATGAGCAAAATCGACTGCAATTTTAAGCGCGGCTTTTGCCGTGCGTTTGCCGTTTCTCGTTTGCAGCATCCAAAGCTTGCCGCGTTCAATCGTAAACTCGACATCTTGCACATCGCGATAATGGCCTTCGAGCAAACCACAAATGCGAATGAATTCGGCATAGGCTTCCGGCATCGCCTTTTCGAGTGATGGCTTATCGGATCCCGCTGCAATGCGCGCGGCTTCCGTAATGTCTTGCGGAGTGCGAATACCGGCGACGACATCCTCACCCTGTGCGTTAATCAAGAACTCGCCATAGAGCGCTTTATCGCCCGTTGATGGATTGCGCGTGAAGGCGACACCGGTCGCTGACGATTCACCTAAATTGCCGAACACCATCGCCTGCACATTTACGGCTGTACCCCAGCTCGCTGGGATATTGTGCAATTCGCGATATTTATTCGCGCGGGCATTCATCCATGAGCCAAACACGGCACCAATAGCACCCCAGAGCTGTTCCTTTGGATCTTGCGGGAAAGGTTTCCCCAATTCCGATTCAACCGCCTTTTTGTAATCGGCAACAACCGTTTTCCATTCATCAGCGGAAAGGTCCGTGTCGAGCAGATAATTTTTGCGCTCTTTCAATGTCTCAAGAATGTCTTCGAAGACATGGTGATCAACACCCAACACGACATCCGAATACATCTGGATGAAACGACGATAGGAATCCCACGCAAACCGCGCGTCACCTGCGCCTTTGGCCAGCGCTTCAACAGTGACATCATTCAAGCCGAGATTAAGAACCGTATCCATCATGCCCGGCATCGACGCGCGCGCACCGGAGCGCACCGAGACAAGCAAGGGATTAACACCATCACCGAAACCTTTGCCGGTGAGCGTACCGATATGATCGAGCGCGTTTGTGACCTGCGCTTCAAGCTCAGCCGGATAGGTTTGACTGTGATCGTAAAAATAAGTGCAGACTTCAGTCGTGATCGTAAAGCCGGGTGGAACGGGCAAACCGAGATTGCTCATCTCGGCAAGATTGGCGCCTTTACCCCCGAGGAGATTGCGCATTGTGGACTGACCTTCGGCCCGGCCATCGCCAAACGTATAGACCCACTGTGCCATCACGCCGTTCCTTTTCGCAGGTGCGAGATTGTTGCCGTTGCATGACGGATCGTACCCCAAAAAGCAACATCGCCAGAAGGCGATATGCCCCGAAAAAGCCAATCTACACCTTGGAATAAAGACTAAAATAATAGGCCTGAGGTTCAATATCACAAAAAATAATAGCGATTTGCTCGCTTTAGCACCGCGAAATCGTTATAAAACTCCTCCAACCGAACAGGTGCCCCCTCATGACCCAGACCCGACCAGATCATGGTCCAGACAAAAGCCCCTTTTCACCGGTCATTATTGTCGTCTGCGGATGCCTGATCGGGCTCCTGACTTTCGGGCCACGCTCGTCGATTGGTCTCTTTCAATTGCCGATGACATCCGAGTTTGGCTGGGGCCGCGATGTGTTTTCTTTTGCCATCGCGATTCAGAATTTGCTCTGGGGTGTGGGCCAACCTTTTGCGGGCGCGCTGGCTGATCGTTTCGGCACGATTAAAATGATCATCCTCGGCGGGCTCTTATATTCAGGCGGTCTCGTATTGATGGCCTTCGGATCAACCCCAAGCATGATCACAATGGGCGCCGGAGCGATGATCGGCCTGGGCCTTTCTGGCGCATCCTTCAATCTCATCTTGGGCGCATTCGGAAAATTGCTCCCCGAGAAATGGCGCGGTCTTGCCTTTGGTGCGGGTACAGCTGCCGGGTCTTTCGGACAATTTTTATTTCCGCCGATTGGCGCGACATTGATCGATTCAATCGGCTGGCATGAAACCGCGTTGGTCTTTGCGGTTACATTGCTTGCCGTTTTGCCTTTGTCGATTCCGCTCTCAACGCGTCATCTTTCAAAATCAAATGCCTCAGGCCCTGCACAATCAATAAAACAAGCCCTTACGGAAGCCTTCCAACACAGAAGCTATGTGATGCTGGTGCTGGGCTTTTTCACATGCGGGTTTCAACTGGCTTTCATCACGGCTCATATGCCCGCATATCTCAAAGATATTGGCATGCCTGCATGGGTGGGCGGTTGGACGCTGGCAATCATTGGTCTTGCCAACGCGGTGGGCTCACTGACATCGGGTTGGCTCTCGGGCCGTATGCCGAAGCGCTATATTCTGTCGATCATCTATTTCGGCCGCTCGCTTGCCGTGATCGCGTTCATTCTCATTCCCGCATCACCGATGACCGCGATGCTCTTCGGACTCGTGATGGGATTATTCTGGCTCTCGACCGTGCCGCCAACATCATCACTCGTCGCGGTCATGTTTGGTACACGTTATCTCGCAATGCTTTACGGCTTCGCCTTTTTCTCGCATCAAGTCGGCGGCTTTCTTGGCGTGTGGCTTGGCGGCATTCTCTATGAATCAACAGGGTCTTATCAAATCGTGTGGTGGCTCAGCGTCGCGTTAGGTGTCGCTTCTGCAGCCATCAATCTGCCCATCAAAGAAACAGCGGTTGTGAGAAACGCAGCGCAGCCTGCATAACTAGTTTGAAATTCATGCCGTAGAAAAACACGGCACTACTGAGGGGGTCTCAATGTCACAGTTTAAAGCCGTCATGGTCACCAAAGATGAAGCGGGCGCACAACATGTGGCGTGGTCCACGCTCTCTGAAAATGATCTCATGGAAGGGGATGTTGTTGTGCGTATCTCGCATTCAACAATCAACTATAAAGACGGCCTTGTGCTCTCGGCAAAATCAGCCGTGCCTCGCAAATTTCCGATGATTGCCGGCATTGATTTTGCGGGCGTCGTTGAAAGCTCTTCGCATGCCGGATTCAAAGCGGGTGATGCGGTTCTGCTGAATGGTTATGGCTTATCCGAAACCCATTACGGCGGTTACGCTGAAAAAGCACGCGTGAAGGGTGATTGGCTCGTTAAAATTCCAGCGGGCATGAGCGCGCATGATGTGATGGCGATTGGCACTGCGGGTTACACCGCAATGCTCTCCGTTCTCGCGCTTGAAAAACATGGGCTGAAGCCCACCGACGGTGCGGCGATTGTTACAGGCGCCGCAGGCGGTGTCGGTTCTGTTGCGATTGCGCTTTTGAAAAATGCCGGATGGCATGTGATTGCATCGACGGGTCGTGTTGAAGAAGCGGATTATCTCAAGAAGCTCGGTGCTGCTGAAGTGATCGATCGCAAAGAATTATCCGAACCCGGTCGTCCACTGGGCAAAGAACGCTGGGTCGCGGGCGTTGATTCAGTGGGGTCGCATACGCTCGCCAATGTCTTGGCACAGACCAAAACACATGGCGCGATTGCCGCCTGTGGTCTCGCACAAGGCATGGATTTACCGACAAGTGTTGCGCCTTTCATTTTGCGTGGTGTGGCTTTGCTGGGCGTTGATAGCGTGATGTGCCCGATGGCCTTGCGTCTTGAAGCGTGGAAAAGACTAGCGAGCGATCTTGATCGCAGCCTTCTCTCGTCGATGACAAAAACAATTCCCTTCGCCAATGTCATCGATACCGCAGCCACAATTTTGAAAGGCCAGATTCGCGGCCGCGTTGTGGTTGAGATGTGAAGGCTAGGTGGGAGGTATTAGGTCTTAGGCAGTAGGCAGTAGGCAGTAGGCAGTAGGCAGTAGGCAGTAGGCAGAAGAATAACAAAGATTCTCTTGTCTCAAATCTAAGACCTAAGCCCTAAGACCTAAGCCCTACGACCTCACGCCCTCAATAAGCGGCTTAAGTTTCGACAACTCACCGGCGGCAACGTCAAGAAACGCACGTACACGCGGTGACGCGCGAAGATCGGGATGCGTGAGCAACCATAGCCCTGTGGCGAAATCCGGATTGGGATCACTCAATCTGACAAGTTTCTCACGACGATCAGCAATGAGACAAGGCAGAGGTCCGATACCGATGCCTTCTTCCACTGCTTCGGTTAGACCGAGCACTGTATTGATCTTGATCGCGATCTGCGCCTCGGGCACACGCTCATGCACATATCGCACGGCGCGGATGTGACCAAGTTGATCGCCAAGCGACACCCAGACCCGTGACGCAAGCGCATCAAGTTCGGGATGTGCGCCAGTTACCGCGTCCGGATACTCACTCTTCAATCCGTAAATCGCCCAATTCAATCCGCATATGCGACGACCAACAAGAGTCTCCGGCGGATTGTCCGTCGCGCGAATAGCGATATCCGCATCGCGCTTAGAAAGATTGAGCGGCTGATTGGTCAGCACCACATCAAGATTGATCGTGGGATACGCACGACGAAATGCGGCAAATACCGGCATCAGCAAATAGACAAGCAATGTATCATTCGTCGTGACACGCAATTCACCGGTGGGGATCAAACTTTGGCCCGCCAATTTGCGCATGAAGGATTCAACATCATCATCCATGCGCGAAGCAAGTTGTGCCATTTCATCGCCCGCAGGCGTAAGCGCATAACCGGTGCGATGCCGCTCAAAGAGCACGGTACCAAGACGCTTTTCAAGATCGGTCAATCGCCGAAACGCGGTCGAATGATTGATGTTCAAAATCGCCGCCGCGCCATTAAGCGAGCGCGTATCAGCAATGGCCTTCACCAAGCGAAAATCATCCCATGCGACGTGGTTCATTTGCAGCCTTGCAAGAAAAAAATGATTTCAATGATATTGGATGTGCGCGCTCGAAAGAGCAAGCGCCAAAATCAAGCTTTTGCTCAGCTTCGCGGGGCTGCGGCCCGTGCCAACCGATCCCGCAGCGCTTCGCCCAATCCAAAGTCCGGAATCGGGGCAACGGCAATGACGGAGGCACCCGATTGGTCGAGGAGGCGCAACGCCGAAAAGAGCGCCGCCGCCGCTTCTTTGAGATCGCCTCGGGGGCTCAAATTAATGCTGAGCTTTGCGGCCTCGAGGCCTTTTGGCCGAAAGGTTCCGAAGAGTAATGCTACCTCACCCGCTTCGATTGTTTCCGCATCAAGGCGAAGTTGCGCTTCAGGCGCATAATGAGATTTCAAGAGTCCGGGAGCGAGCGGTGCTTTGTCATCATGCGGCTCGTCCATCGCCTCCGGCTCATACCCCAAAATCGCCGCGAGATCCGTGCGCGTCACACCACCGGGTCGCAACAAAATAGCGCGATCATCGAGAAGCGAGAGGATAGTCGATTCAACACCCACCTCTGCAGCTTCACCCATCACCACTGCATCAATACGGCCTTCAAGATCGTCAAGAACATGCGCGGCAAGCGTCGGGCTCACATGGCCGGAACGATTGGCAGACGGCGCCGCAATGGGCCGTCCCGATGCTTCAATAATCGCCCGCGCGGTTGCAGATGACGGCACACGCAGCGCGATGCTTGAAAGTCCCGCGAGCGCCAAATCGGAAATCGCCGCGTTCTCGCGCTTTGGCAATACAAGCGTCAAAGGGCCGGGCCAAAATTGATGCGCAATCTTTTCCGCAAGCGGCGAAAACACGGCAAGACGTTCAGCCTCTTCGATACGCGTCACATGAATGATCAATGGATTGAAACGAGGACGCCCTTTGGCTTCATAGATGCCTGCAACCGCATGACCATTACTGGCATCCGCGCCAAGTCCGTAAACAGTCTCCGTGGGAAAAGCGACAAGCCCGCCAGCGCGCAACAGCGCACCCGCCTCGGCAAAGCCGGCGGAGTCTGCAGCCAAGCGACGCGTGATGCGGTCAGGCATCGTGGACCCTCACGGAAAACTGCCGTGCTTTAGCGCTTTGCCCGCCAAAGGGCTACCGTGCATTTCCTATCGCCTTGGCTTAATGTGCCAACAACCCCGTCCTCTTCGTCCGGATTGCCCGCCATGAGTTTCACTGCCCCCGTTGCCGATATCAGTTTTCTGGCCAAGAATTTCGGACTGGATCAGCTTGAAACCGACGGACTCGCGCCGGAACTCGCTGACGGGCTCGCAGAAGCCGTGCTTGAAGAAGCCGGTAAATTCGCAACCGACCGGATCGCGCCCTTAAACCGTATCGGCGATACAATCGGCGCCCGTTTTGAAAATGGCCATGTGATTACGGCGCCCGGCTGGATCGAAACCTATCGCGACTGGGCCGCGGGCGGCTGGAACGGTTTAACCGCTTCGGTCGATCACGGCGGCCAAGGACTGCCGCATCTATTGCAACTCGCCTGTTCCGATATGTGGACCTCGGCCTCGATGGCCTTCATGCTCGGCCCGATGCTGACATCCGGCGCGATTGATGCGCTGACCGCGCATGGTTCGGACGAGTTGAAGCGCATCTATCTCGATAAGCTCGTGTCCGGTGAATGGATGGGCACAATGAATTTGACGGAGTCGCAAGCAGGCTCTGATGTCGGCGCGTTGAAAACACGCGCTGAACGCGCCGGCGACGGCACCTATCGCCTCACGGGTCAAAAAATCTACATCACCTATGGCGAACACGATATGACGGAGAATATCATCCATCTCGTGCTCGCGCGCTTGCCCGATGCGCCGCAAGGCTCACGCGGCATTTCGCTCTTTCTTGTTCCCAAATTTCTTGTCAATGCGGATGGCTCTATAGGCGCGCGCAATGATGTGCGCTGTGCGGGCTTGGAATCGAAACTCGGTATTCATGGTTCACCAACATGCACCATGATTTATGGCGATGAGGGCGGCGCCATTGGCTATCTCATCGGTGAAGAAAATCGCGGCCTCAATGCCATGTTCACGATGATGAATGCCGCACGGCTTGGTGTGGGCTTGCAAGGCGTTGCCATCGGCGAACGCGCCTATCAGCTCGCGCTGAGTTACGCCAAAGATCGCAAACAAGGGCGCGCCCTGACATCGAAGAGCGAAGGGTCAAGTGCCATTATCGAGCATGCGGATATCCGCCGTATGTTGATGATCATGCGCGCCAAGACGGATGCTGCCCGCGCAATTTGCTATATGACCGCCGCAGCGATTGATCGCAGCCACCGCGAAACGGACCCAGCGCGAAAGAAGCGCGCCGAAGAGCGTGCCGCCCTTCTCACGCCCGTCGCCAAATCATGGTCGACTGATATCGGTATTGAAGTCGCATCGCTCGGCATTCAAATTCATGGCGGCATGGGCTTTATCGAATCCTCAGGCGCCGCACAGCATTTGCGTGATGCGCGTATCGCCTCCATCTATGAAGGCACGAATGGCATTCAAGCCATTGATCTTGTCACCCGCAAAATCACCTTGGGCGATGGTCGCGCACTCAATGACCTGATCCGCGATTTGATGGACGTTCTTGATGCGCTTGATGAGTCAAATCGCACGGGCTTCGGCAACACGGGCGATCATCTCTCGGAAGCGCTTGGAGCCTTCGAACGGGCAAGTCTCTTCATGATTGAGGCGGTCAAAAACAACCCCGCCGAAGCGCTCGCATCCGCTACCGCCTATCAAACGCTCTTTGGCATCGCGCTGGGCGGTGTCGCGCTTGTTAAAGCAGCGCTTGCCGATCACGGCCCGTCCGCCGAAAAACGGATTAACCTCGCCAAATTCTTCGCAGAGCAAATTGCGCCAGAAACGAGCGGGCTTGAAAAAATTGTCAAAGAGGCGGCATCCGCGTTGGCCACCATCGACTCTGTACTCAGCGCCTGAGATCATTCACTCATGTGCGGACGATTTGCTCTCACAGTAACACCCGCCGACGTGCAAGCGCTCTTCGGTTATGATGACAAGCCGAATTTTCCCCCGCGCGAGAATATTGCGCCGACAGAACCGGTTGCTGTCGTGACTTTTGAAAATGGCAAACGCCATTTCCGGTTGATGCGATGGGGGCTGATGCCGTCATGGGTGAAAGAGACGGAAAATTTTCCGACGCTCTTTAATGCAAGAAGCGAAACCCTTGCGTCAAAACCGGCTTTTCGTTCAGCCGCGCGCCATCGCCGCTGTCTCATTCCGGCCGATTGGTTTTATGAATGGGCGCATCAAGGTAAAACAAAAATACCGCATCGAATTATGCGCAAAGATCACAAAGTCTTTGCGATGGCGGGATTATGGGAAACCTATATCCATCCGAATGGATCGGAGATCGACACCGCCACCATTGTGACAACAGATGCGAATGGCACAGTCAGCGCGCTGCATAATCGTATGCCGGTGATTCTGGATGAAAAAGATTTCGTAATCTGGCTCGATGCGGAATCGAATCCGCCCGATAAAATTGCTCATCTGATGGCGGCTGCCGCCGAGGATCTTCTCACGATAGAGACCTATGATCCGCGTCGCGGCAAACTGGGAGCCGATGCGATTGCAGAGAAAAAGCCAACACGCAAAAAAGACAAATCAGATGGTCAGGCGAGTTTGTTTTAAAGTACTTTACCCGGATTCATCCGGCCGTCGGGATCAATCACATTTTTAATCTTACGCATAAGATCAAGCGCCTGCGGATCTTTTGTCGCGGAAAGTTGTACCCGCTTTACCTGACCGATGCCATGCTCGGCAGAGACTGACCCCTTCATCGCAACAACATGACGATAAACAATCGAGTGGATGCGCTCGGCATGAGCTGAATAAG
>CANGSG010000071.1 GCA_947456435.1 Hyphomicrobiales bacterium | reverse complement strand
CATGAATATCCGGCTCCGCCACTGTCACATGACAGAGGCGGATGAGGCGATCCTCCCCATTATGAGTGTTAAGGGTCAATGCCGACGACGCGCGCGACGTTCACCGCCGCCATCATTTTTGGAAGGCGGCGCTTGCAAGGGACCAAGCTTCTCAATGACAACCGCTTCAACAGGGCGCGCGGCTTTGTGATGCTCATGCACCGCTTTGCTGATCGACGCCAAATGTTTGAAGCTCGTACCACAGCAACCACCGATAATCGCCGCACCGGAATCAACCGCAAGACAGGCGTAATCGCTCATCAGTTCCGGCGTACCGGAATAATGGATCACATCACCCACGAAATGCGGAATGCCGGCATTGGCTTTTGCGATAATCGGAATACCGGCTTCTTTCGCCGTCATGCCGAGAATGCTCATGACAAGATCAGACGCGCCGACACCGCAATTCGCACCAATCGCCAAAGGCTTCGGATCAAGCGATGCCGCAAATTCAACAAGACCTTCGGGCGTGATGCCCATCATCGTGCGACCTGCAGTGTCAAAACTTGCCGTGAATGTATAGGGCATGCCGACGCGGATTGCCGCATGAGCAGCGGCACGAATTTCTTCCAAGGATGACATGGTTTCAATCCACATCACATCGGCGCCGCCGTCTTTGAGGCCGAGCATCTGATCAACAAACACCTCAACCGCTTCCGCTTCAGTCAAAGGACCAAGCGGCGCAAAGAGATCACCCGTGGGGCCTACTGAACCCGCGACTACAACCGGACGGCCCGCTTTGTCAGCCACCGCGCGCGCATGCGATGCGGCAAGCTTGTTAATCTCGCGCGCGCGATCCTGCATATTGTGCAGCATCAACCGGCGTGAATTACCGCCAAAACTGTTTGTGAGAATGATATCCGCACCCGCATCGACAAAGCCTTGATGCAGCGCCTTGATCCGGTCCGGCTCGTCGATGTTCCAGATCTCCGGCGCTTCGCCGGCAACAAGGCCCATTTCAAAGAGATTGGTGCCGGTTGCGCCATCGGCGACAAGCGGTTTACCGGATGCAAGAAGGCTGGCGAGTGATGTCATGGGAACAGATCGCAGTGTTGGAGGGGAGGCTTTGGGTATTTAGGCATTTGCCAGCGGGGGGCCAAGGAAAAAACAGCCCCGATCGGTGTATTTGCGGCAAATCATCGCGTCATCCCCTGAAATCACCGCCGCGAATTTCCGAAATCTTTGACCCGATCCCTCTCATTGCGTAGTTTGCAGCCAGATTTTTTAATGAACAGCAGGGACGTCCATGTCCGCGAATAAAGATCCTGACCGGCTTGAAGGGGAATCGTCCCTGATGGACGCGGTGCGGCGGGCGCGACTCGAAGTCGCCGAACGCTCCAGCGCTGTCCATGATCTGCGCATGGCCGAGCAATCAAAACTGGAAGCTTTGCGGGATGCGCTGAAGCCCGTGCTTCATGCGTTGCCGCGTGAGGCGGATTTGTTCGATCATGGCCTCGTGCCCGGTGACCGTCCCCGCTTCTACGTTGATATGATTGCTTTCGTCGAAATGAGCCGCGATCGTCGTAGTTTCCGCTTTTTGATGGACACGCCGGATGGCCGCAAATTACTCGGCGAAAGCGATGATGTTCAGGTGATGACGGCAGCGGTTACAAATTATTTTGGTCGTCGTCTCGTTGAACGCGAACGTGCCATTGCAGCGGCTTTGACCTTCGAAAATCTGCCCGAAGATCAAAAGCCTTTGGAGCTTGAAGTTCAACAAGACTCAATCACCGCGATGCCGGTGGTGACTGAAATCGTAAGGCCGCAGAGTGGTTCATCCTTTGGTGCGTTTTTGATCGGCCTCGCGCTCGGCATCATCGGTTTTTATGCCTATCTGAATTGGGATTCAGTGGTTGTTCCGCAGATTACACAACTGACCCATTGGCTCGGCGCGCGTTAACCGCTGCACAGATCATTAAGACTTCAAATTGAATTGAATTACGCCTTGAAGGTGATCGCACCAATGGCACCGATCTCGCCATTTTCAAGCAAGCCCCGCGTTTGGCCGACAATCTTGATGCCTGTTTCAGTGCGATCAAAATCGAAAATATGATAACCCGCGCGATGCGTAGCACTACCCCGCGCCGCTGAGGCTGACGGTGCACCAATCACCGGCACGCGCCCGTCAGGACCTTTGATATAAGCCATTGAGGAGACGTGATTGTGACCATGCAGAATGAGCTCTGCACCGGTTTCTGCGATGATTTTTTCAAACCGCGCCGCATCGGTGAGCGTGCGCCCGAATGTGGCGCCGCCCTGATAGGGTGGATGATGAATCATCACGACACGTGCGAGGCCTTGGTTTTTTAAGAACGCCATCGCACTGTGAAAATCTTTGCGTTGCTTCTCGCCCATCCAGCCCGTTGCCATGAAGGGTGATGTGGGCACACCAGAGTTCAACCCCACAAGAGCAATCGGCCCCATCATCCGGATGTAAGGAAAGCCTTCGAAGCGACCTGAATCGGTCGTCATCCAGCGGCTCCAGTTTTTTTCAATTTCAGCGGGTGAAGAGCCAACATAGGCATCGTGATTGCCCGGCACGAGACTGACGCGTGCCGGATCACCCAGCGTTTCCATAAAGCGCGTTGCTGCAACAAATTCTTCAGGAAGCGCAATGTTTACAAGATCACCCGCACAAGCAATGTGATCGGGTAATTGCGCTTTGATATCGTCGACGATTCGTGAAAGCACGCCCATATCATGCAAAGCGCGTCGTTTGCCGACCCAATTCACATAACCGAAAAGCCGCTTACCAAGGAGATCACGAACGCGCGGCTGCGGCAAAGGCCCCAAATGCACGTCCGACATATGGACGAGACGGAACATGGAACCCTCAGTGCCTGTGACGGATCACCGCGTCAAGCGCTACCGATGAAGATACCCGCGAGAAACACAAGAACACCGCCAGCCACCACCTGATAGGCCGCTTGGAGGAACGGCGTGTCCATATATTTGGCGCGGATCCAAGCAATCGCCCACAACTCAAGCAGCACGATGACCGTGGCAATGGCCGTTGCCACAAAAAATGCGTTCGGCACAGAATCGGGGACCAAATAGGGGATCGTGTGACCAATCCCCCCAATCGTCGTCATCAAACCGCAAATGCCGCCCCGAAGCCAAGGCGAGCCGCGACCGGTCAAGGAGCCATCATCGGAGAGGGCTTCAGCAAACCCCATCGAGATCCCCGCGCCAATCGACGCGGCCATACCGACAAGGAAGGTCGACCAGTTGCTATGTGTAGCAAACGCAGCCGCAAAAACGGGGGCAAGCGTAGAAACCGACCCATCCATCAACCCGGCGAGACCCGGCTGGACATATTGCAAAACGAACATGCGCTTCTTAGTTGCCGCTTCTTCGTCAGCCGCATCGCCCTGCCCTGACGCTTCAATCAATTCGCCGGCTTTTTTCTCATGACCGCGTTCGATCTCGGCGAGATTAAGCAGCATCGCGCGCACATCAACATCAAGCACGCGATCAGCAGCCTTCTCATAGAAATTCGCAGCCTGCATTTCCATGATCTCGGCTTCTTGACGCATTTTGTCGACGCCAAGATTTTTGACGAGCCAGACAGCGCGGCGCTTCAAAAAGCCCTTCACATCCTCACGCCGAATGGGTGAGAGATGATCACCGAAGCGGGTTTTATACATGCCATAAAGCATATCGCGATGGCCGCGCTCTTCTTCGGCCATGGCATCAAAGACCTTCGCCGAATGCGGGTATTGTTCACGCAGCTGATCAGCAAAATCCTGATAGATGCGCGAATCTTCCTCTTCATTGGAAATCGCAAGCGTCAGGATGTCGCGCACGCTCAATTCGGCGAACGTAATCTGGGCCATTTGCGGCAACTCCTTAAAACCACTATCGAACCCGCTTCTACTCAAAGCCGCCCGACTCGCAATCACATTGTGCCCAATTTACGGGGACAAAGGGCTTCCGGATGCCTGAAATTGACGCCCTAATGTCAAAAAGCGATGGGGACCGCCAAAATTGCTGCGGCTTTACCCCTTGTAGAGTGCACGCCTTTGTCGAAAATGCAGCCGCGCATTGGCCAATTCTGGCTGAAGCCGCGAGTCGACAGGGTCATTCATGCATTATTCCGTCTTCAGCATCATCTCGCAGGCTTTTAAGGGCCAGAAGGATTGGAAGCCCGTCTGGCGCTATCCCGAGCCCAAAGCGGAATATGACATGCTTATCATCGGCGGCGGTGGGCATGGTCTGGCAACGGCCTATTACCTCGCCAAGAACCACGGCTACACCAATATTGCCGTGATCGAGAAAAACTATCTCGGCTCCGGCTCCGTCGGGCGGAACACGACGATTGTGCGCTCGAATTATCAAGAGCCCGGCAATATTCCCTTCTACGAACATTCGTTGAAGCTTTGGGAAGGGCTAGAGCAGGATTTGAATTACAATGCGATGATGTCGCAACGCGGCGTTTTGAATCTCTATCACTCCGATAGCCAGCGCGACGATTATGCACGGCGCGGCAACGCGATGATGATGCATGGCGTACGCGCGGATTTGTTGAACCGCGAACAGGTGCGCGAGGTCGTGCCGTTTCTCGATTTCGATAATGCGCGTTTCCCTATTCATGGCGGCTTGATGCAATGGCGCGGTGGCACTGCAAGGCATGATGCCGTCGCTTGGGGCTTTGCACGCGGCGCTGATTCACGCGGCGTTGATATTTTGCAGAATACCGAAGCGAAACAAATCCGCGTCGAGAATGGTAGAGTCACGGGCGTTGAAACATCACGCGGATTCATCAAAGCCAAGAAAGTCGGCATCGTCGCTGCAGGCAATACAACGCGCATTGCGGAAACCGCAGGGCTTCGCCTGCCAATTGAATCCTATGTGTTGCAGGCTTTCGTTTCGGAAGCGATCAAGCCGCTGATCCCGTGTGTTGTCACATTCGGCGCCGGACATTTCTATATCAGCCAATCGGACAAAGGCGGGCTCGTCTTCGGAGCATCGCTTGATTACTACACATCCTATGCGGCACGCGGCAATTTGCCTGGCGTTGAAGATACAATTGAAGAAGCGATGGCGATCATGCCGTCGATCAGCCGCGTGAAACTCTTGCGTCACTGGGGTGGGATCATGGATATGTCGATGGATGGTTCCCCTATCATCGACAAGACCGGCATTGATGGCCTCTATATCAATTGCGGCTGGTGCTATGGCGGCTTCAAGGCCACGCCAGCATCGGGCTATTGCCTCGCGCATTTGATGGCGACCGATGAATCGCATCCTGTTGCAACAGCCTTAAAACTCAATCGCTTCGAAACCGGGCACGTCATCGACGAAGCCGGCACCGGCGCACAACCTAACCTTCATTGATAGGAACGGACATCATGCGTATCCCCTGCCCGTTCTGTGGCCCGCGCGACTCTCAAGAATTTTCCTTTCTCGGCCAAACCGGATTGAAACGGCCTGACCCGAATGCGCCTGACGCGCAAAAGCAATTTCACGATTATGTTCATATCCGCGATAACAAAGCGGGTCTGACGAAAGAATTATGGTTGCACGCCAATGGCTGCCGCTCTTGGATTGTGGTTGAGCGGAATACGCTGACGCATGAAATAACCGGTTCAGAATTTGCGTCGCCTCTTACGAAGGAGGCCGCACAATGAAAAACTCAAATCGTCTCGCATCGGGCGGATTGATTGACCGGGCAAAGCCACTCTCGTTTCAATTCGATGGCAAGACCTATCAAGGATACGCAGGCGATACGCTTGCGTCCGCTTTGCTTGCAAATAATGTACAGCTCGTTGCACGCTCCTTCAAATATCACCGCCCGCGCGGCGTGCTTACCGCCGGTTCGGAAGAGCCGAATGCGCTTGTCGAACTGCGTACTGGTGCGCGCCATGAACCGAATGTGCGCGCAACAATGGCCGAGCTTTATGAGGGGTTGAATGCGCGAAGCCAAAACCGTTGGCCGTCGCTTGCGTTTGATCTCGGCGCGGTGAACTCGCTGCTGTCGCCCTTCTTCGCTGCTGGATTTTATTATAAAACCTTTATGTGGCCTGCGGCTTTTTGGGAGAAGGTTTACGAACCGCTGATCCGCCGTGCGGCCGGCCTCGGCAAACCGCCACTGAGCGATGATCCAGATAGTTATGAGAAAGCCTTCGCGCATTGCGATCTGCTCGTGATTGGCGCAGGGCCTGCAGGCCTTGCGGCGGCACTGACAGCGGCACGCTCTGGCGCGCGTGTGATCCTCGCGGATGAAGGCCCTATGCTCGGCGGGCGCTTGTTGTCTGACAGGCGTATTATCGGCAATCAATCAGGGCTTGATTGGGTGAAGGCGATAGAAGCGGAACTTGGCTCATTTCCGAATGTGCGCATCATGCCGCGCACGACAATTTTTGGCGTTTATGATCACGGCGTCTATGGTGCGCTTGAGCGCGTGAATGATCACGTTGCAACACCACCCGCGCATGAGCCGCGCCAACGCGCTTATCGCATTTACGCAAAACGTGCCGTGCTGGCAGCCGGCGCCATCGAACGGCCGCATGTCTTCGGTAATAATGACAGGCCGGGCGTGATGCTCGGCTCGGCCATGCGTACCTATCTCAATCGTTATGCTGTCGTGCCGACAAAGCGCGTGGCAATCTTCACATCGAGCGATGAAGGCTATGCGACGGCGCAAGATCTGATCAATGCCGGCGCATCGGTCCAAGCGATTATTGATTCACGCAAAGACGCGACCATCTCCGCACCGAAGGATGTTCCGTATTTTAAAGGCGCAAAGATTCTGCGCGCACTTGGTAACAGACAGGTGCAAGGCGTCGAGATTGAACTTGCAGACGGATCAACCCGCATTCTCGATTGCGATGGCGTCGCCATGTCGAATGGCTGGAACCCTGCGGTTCATCTCACCTGCCATCAGGGCGGCCGTCCCGTATGGGATGACAAGACAAATGCGTTCTTGCCGGGCAAACTGCCAGCGGGCTTGAGCGTTGCGGGTGCTGCGCAAGGTCATTTCAGCTTGAAAGACACGCTCACCGACGGCTTCCGTTTAGGCGCGTCCGCGGTCGATGATCTCGGCTTCAAAGCGCACGCAATTGCCGCACCGGATACCGATCCCGAAAGCCTTGCCCATATACCGCTCTGGCGCGTGAAGACGAGCAAGGGAAAATGCTTTGTCGATTTCCAGCACGACGTAACCGATACGGACATCGAACTCGCAAACCGCGAAGGATTCCGCTCGGTTGAACATATGAAGCGTTACACAACGCTCGGCATGGCGACTGACCAAGGCAAGACCTCAAACATCTCAGGCCTTGCGATTTTGGGCGAAGCCTCGGGCCGCTCCATGGCTGAAGTCGGCACGACGATTTTCCGTCCGCCCTACACGCCCGTCGCGCTTGGTGCGCTTGCTGGCCATCATGTGCACAAAGGCTTTCGCCCGACGCGTCTCACACCCTCGCATCAATGGGCGGAAGAACAAGGCGCGGTCTTTATGGAAACGGGGCTCTGGCTCCGCGCGCAATATTTTCCGAAGAAGAAAAACGAGAGCTGGCTTGATGCGATGAACCGTGAAGTCGAGATCACGCGCTCCAAAGTCGGCGTGTGTGATGTGTCGACGCTCGGCAAGATCGATCTCCAAGGCAAGGATGTCGGGACGTTTTTGGATCGCGTTTACACAGGTACCTTCTCGACACTGCCTGTTGGCAAAGTGCGTTACGGTCTGATGATGCGCGAAGATGGGTTCGTGCAGGATGACGGCACGACCGCGCGCTTGAGCGAGAACCGTTGGCTGATGACGACGACAACAGCCGGTGCGGGCAAGGTGATGGCGCATCTCGAATTCTGCCATCAAGTGCTTTGGCCTGAGCTTGATATCGCCTTTACTTCAGTCACGGAGCAATGGGCGCAATATTCGATTGCGGGCCCGCATGCGCGCGATGTGCTGAAGAAACTTGTCGATCCGCAGCATGATATGTCGAACGAAGCCTTCACCTATATGGCCTGTGGAGCGATCACGATTTGCAATGGCATACCGGCACGACTCTTCCGCATTTCGTTTTCGGGCGAGCTCGCTTATGAAATCGGCGTGCCAAACCGCTATGGCGATGCACTCATCCGCGCGATCATGAAAGCGGGTGAAGAGTTTGGTATCACACCGTATGGCCTTGAAGCGCTCTCAACCATGCGCATCGAAAAGGGCCATGTCGCAGGTGGGGAATTGAACGGCCAAACCACGCCGCGTGATCTCGGCCTCATCAAAATGGTCTCGCAAAAGAAAGACTGCATCGGTAAACATATGTCAGAGAGGCCGGCGATGCTTGATGCCGATCGTCCCATATTTGTCGGCTTGAAGCCGAAAAATCCGCAAGCGAAACTCACAGGCGGCGCACATTTCCTCGACAAGGGCGCGAAACCATCACTCGATAATGATCTCGGCCATATGATGTCTGTCGCCTATTCGCCGATGCTCAAAAGCTGGATCGGGCTTGGCATCGTCAAGCGTGGGCGCGAGCGGATCGGCGATACGATCCGCGCGGTTGATTTCGTGCGCGGCACGGAATTCGAAGTTGAAATTTGTGATCCTGTCTTTTTTGATCCTCAAGGGGAGCGTCTCCGTGGCTGATCTCTCACTCTCTCCCCGCTCTGCGCTCGCACCCTTCCTGCACGCCGGTCATCATGGCGCAGAAGGCAAGACAGGCGTTAAACTTCGCGAAGTCACAGCGTGTGCGCTTGCTGAGCTCACAGCTTTTAAGGGACAGAAGGCCGCTCTTATAAAATCGACACAAAATGCATTTGGCGTCGCGCTGCCAGCCGCGAATAAATCGGTGTCAAAAGACGGCGTAACTTTTATCAGCGTTAGCCCCGGCAAATGGCTTGTGACCGGGGAAGGCGCGGCCGAGCATGATCTCGTTGAGCGTCTTGAAAATGCAGCAGGCTCACTTGCCGCTGTCGTTAATCAATCCGACGCGCGCGCTGTTGTCGAGATTTCAGGCGACAAGGCACGCAGCGCCCTCGCCAAAGGCGTGATGATTGATCTCGATCCGGCAGCATTCAAAACCGGCGATGCAGCGACAAGCTTTGCTGTGCAATTCTGGATCACGCTCTGGCAAACAAACGACGCGCCGACCTATCGTCTTGCGATCTTCCGCAGCATGGGCCGTGATCTTTTGCATTGGCTTGAAAGTTCGGCGGCGGAATTTGGCTACGACATTCACGGATAAAAAATATCCCTTTTTATGCACGACCTCACGAGAGATGGATTGAGTCTTCCGTCTACTAAATCTATTCGTGTTCAATCCCAGCAGTTACAGCCATTAGTTGTACCTTCCTCCGACGGGGTGCACATAGGCATAGATTTTTCCAGTAGTAAAATTACGTAACGTAATACATTATGATCGTTCTTACCCAACTTATTCCTTAGCGGCGGCTTCTCCTCCAGAGGGAGAGCAGAGATCGTAGGAGACAGGGACGATGAATATTATTCGATTCAATACAAATGCGGCTGAAGACAAGCTGTCTGAGTTGATCGATCGTGTAGATAAAATTCGCGAAAATGATGAGTTACAAAATCTCGTTCGCGAGTCCAAAGAAAAATATGGTGTAAAAAATATTTCATTTGCTGGATTTAATCTCGGTTCTCTCACACAAATTGAACCTGTTTCAGTGTGGACATATAAACCTGAATGGATCGATCATTATAGACGCAATAACT
>CANGSG010000070.1 GCA_947456435.1 Hyphomicrobiales bacterium | reverse complement strand
TTTGATGCCCGGCTTCGCGATATGGTCCATAATGAAAAACACATCCGGACAGGCCTTCACATAAGCGATCGTATTTTTAAGTTGATGATGGAAAATACAAAGGTCAAAGGAGAGATTATATTTTGCGAGTCGCTTCGTGGCATCAATCACAGCAGGGCGGAGAACAAATTCCGGATCGGTTTGATTTTGAATGAGACGCCTCACACCGCGCGCAACTTTAATCGAAGCAAGTTCGGCGATCTCTTCTTCGAGCGCTGCACCCTTCTCAATCGGAAGACAGGCTACGCAGCCTTTCATGCGTGGATCGCGATCAGCAAGCGCCTGAACCCAGCGGGCCTCTTTCATATAATCAGGATGATCAACATCGACTTCGACAAAGACGGTGCTTTCAATCGTATAAGGATTTGCCGAAGCCGCGAGATCGTCAAGCGTCCAATCGCGCGCCAGTTTTGGCGCACCCTTGGCCCATGAATAATGAAACAGCTTCTGATCCAGAAGATGGACATGCGTGTCGATTATCGGAAAATTGATCATGAAAGCTCCCCCCGTATTTTCGAGGGGGTTCCCCCTCAATTCACACATTAGCCCGAACGGCGAAACAGTGCGTAAGGAGGAAGTCTATCAATTCGCCTTCACGGACGGAACCCAGGCAAGGGGCTCACGGCCCGGGCTCACCCGGTAAAATTGGCCGGCGGTCACGCTCTGCCAAGGACCTTCACTGCCATCCGGCCAGATCACACGGAGTTCGGCTGACGTGGCTTCTCCCAAACCGAAATGCCAGAACCCGTTTTGCCCGCTCGCATGGCCCCCGCCTGAGGTGATTTCGCGGCGCTGCGTTCCGGTCGCGGTTTTGACTTCAATCCAAGCGCCTATCGCGTTGCGGTTCGACGTATCGGTCTCGAGGCGGAGCGCGACAAAATTTCCATTTTCCGCCGAAATATTCCGCCAGATTTTTGCATTCTCTCGACGATTGACGACAGCGAGATCCATTTTTCCATCAAGATTGAAATCGCCAAGGATCGCCCCGCGCGCGATTGAAAAACTGGCAATACCGGAGACATCACCCACTTCAACAAAATGCGCATCAGGTTTCTGCAACAAAAGATTATTCGGATCTTTTTGAGCAAAGTCCGGCATCCGATCCACATTGCCCTTGGCAATAAAGAGATCCGGACGACCATCATTATTCACATCTTCGAATTGCGCATGCCATGCCGTGCTCGGCTTTAAATCATCGCCCATATAGGGTCGATAAGCGACAACGCCCCGATCATAAGCAATATCGCGATAAGTTGGTTGCGGCTTCTGCCCTTGTTGCGGCGCGCGCAACACCTGCAATTTATTGTCTGACATGCTGGTCAGAAAATAGGACGGATAAAGCTCATCGGGAAAATTTGTTGAGGCGATTCCCATGCCCCAGATTTTCAGAAACTTCCATCCTTCGGGATCAGTATAAAGACGCGGCTCTTGACCGGGTTCAATATGCCAAAGCTGTTCTTGCCCACCTTCATAATATTCGCGGTCATTCGATACGCGCAAAGAGGGCGTGCCGGATCGATTCCAATCTGTGAACAATATCGACAAAGCACAATAGCTGGGCTTCAAGGGTATGGGGTTATTGTAACCGCCTTCCGCGCGAGGACGATACAAACGATTTTCCGTGCAAGAGCCCCAAGGAACTGCTTCCTGCGCGGGATCAATATAAGCGCCAAAGGCCAAAGTGGGCCATTGATTGCCTTTTTCCCATGTCGCCGAGAATGACGTCCACCAAGCGTTACCGCCGTCAAATTTCCAAAGCTCGTTGGCACGTTCGAATTGGCAAGCGCCCCGTCCGCGCAACAAAACATTTTCGCCAACACGTAACACGACAAGATCCATGATCCCGTCGCCATCAATATCGAGCGGATAAAATCCCGTTACGTTGTTTAGCTCAGTGCCACTTTCATGCTTTGCAAAACGCAAGGTGCCGCCGCGCTCACTTTTATTCACATAGAAAGACGAGAGTCCTTCTCCACCGGCCAAAACCACGTCAGGATAATTGTCACCATTGCAATCAAAGGCCGCAATACCGCCGCCGACCATATATTGCCATTCACCTTTATAGATACTCACAATACCCGCTGTTGACGTCTCTTCGACAAAATGGGGAACAGCCAAGCCGTCGTCAGCTTTTGCTAAGGGGGACAAAAGACCCAAGATCGAAACAATGCCAATGAAATAAAAATGCGAAAATAGAGCGCGCACGCAAAACATCACATCACCGCCAAGTCTTCAAAGCTAAAGCATAAGCACCGATGCACTGGCCTTGCTCATAGCCGCGCTCAATGCCTGACCGGAAGTGAATACCGCCATAGAGTCGAGAGATACCTGCTTCTTTCGCGGCCGCTACAAAGCCTGTGAATTGACGCGGAACGGCACCATCTTTCTCGCGTGTTTTATCGCTAAAAGGATAAGGCTCGCCGAGAACTGTTGCTAATACTTTTGATGCCGCACTCGATTGAACACTGTGACCGCTCGGATATTCAGGGAAAGGCGGCGTCAGAATAAAAGGCATCCAATCCGGATCGATTACGCGTTTGATATAGGTAATCGGTCGCAACAGATCATGGCGATATTTTTCATGCCACCCCCCGATAAACGCATCGGCCATCGCCACATTCATGCGCATCAGAATGTCGACCAGTTTTTCAATCGGCAATTTATCGGCATCCGCGATCTGCAAGACGATGGAGTCCCAGTGACCCGCAGGTGTCGGTGTTGCCATCGCATCATCGGCCCAGAAAAAGGCTATGGCCTTTTGTTCCGGCGTTAATGATTTCGACGTCGTATAGACTTCCATAGCCTCGCGATAAAAATCGGACGCTTTATCTTCGCTATAGGCAGGAGGTGGTGGAAGAGTGCAAGCAAGCTCAACCGGCATGGCGAAGGGACGATTGTTACCCCAATTCGGCAAAAGCGGCACTTGCTGTTGACGGGATAGGGGATTGGTCGGCACCCAATGCGCGGGTCCCGGCGTTAGTTTATAGGTCCAGGGAAAACCCATATTCTCGATAACATCGCCACCGTCTGTCTTTGACCATGCGATAATATGCGTTGCGAGTGCGCGCCCGTAACTGATGCTCCGCTGGCGCGCTTCAGCTTGCGCTTGGGACGCCGCGACTTTCGCGTCGAGATCATCCGCCAATTTTTTTATGGCCTGTTGTCCGCTCGGGCCAGTATTCGCAAACAGAGTCGTTATGGTTGTTGAAAGTGCGGCCTGCATCACCGCAACGTCATCATAGCTCTGCCCCGCTTCGCGCGTCGGAAGGCTAGACAATCCATTTAATTGTCCATCAAGCGATTGAAGCTTTGCAGAACCAGAGGCGACCGCTTCGTATGATACAACCCCAATATAGGCGAGTGAACGACTTGCAACCGGTGGTGAGTAAGTCGGTGTGTGACGTATCAAAAGAAGGCTCAGCGAATACCATTTCCGCAGCACCTCATCCTGAGTGAGCGATGCCGCTGCGGCTGGCCTGGACGTGCTTAAAAATAGTGCAACTGAAAAGCAGATGAGAACATGCGTTGATTGAAAAAACGCAGAACGGTCGACAGGGCGTCGCGTGCGCGCGGAAGATAAAGAAATCAACGAGAAAAATGTATAAATTCGTGTAAAAACGCGCAAAATTAGTCTCATTTCATCATTACCCAGCCTCTCGACCCTTTAGATCAATTGTCAATCTTGTGCGACCGCTTGTCGCGGCTCTTGGAGGCGTCGGCAAAGGGGAGATGCCCTTTGCATCGTCCACACCCGCTCCAACTGACTTATCGACAACCAACCGAAGATCCTGCCATGCATTCTATGTTGACTTGCCCTGCATTTTTGGCAAGTAGTTTCGCAGGCATCAGCCAATGAAGCCTGCAGATTTAACTGCATTTTCAAAATGAACCACAAAGGGGGGTTTATCCCATGTTTAAAGCAACCGTTGCTGCGCTGACCGGCGCCCTGATTTTGGGCGCGACGGTTCCGGCGCTGGCCAAGGACAAGACGATCGCTGTTTCTTGGAAGACATTCCAAGAAGAGCGTTGGAAGACCGACGAAGCAGCGATCAAGGCTGCCGTTACGGCCGCAGGCAACAAATATGTGTCGACCGACGCTCAGGGCTCAGCTGAAAAGCAAGCCAAGGACATCGAAGGTCTGATCACGCAGAAAGTCGACGTTCTGATCATCGTTGCTTATGATTCGGACGCGATCCTTCCGTCGATCAAAGCTGCTCGCGACGCGGGCGTGAAGACGATGGCTTATGACGTGCAGTTCGAAGATCCATCAGCTCTCTACATCACCTTCGACAATATCGGCGTTGGCCGTTTGATGGCGAAGGAAGTGCAGAAGGTGAAGCCTGCGGGTAACTACGCCTTCATCAAGGGCGACAAGGGTGACCCGAACGCAACCTTCCTCTTCAAGGGCATCATGGAAGTGCTCGGCGATGCGATCAAGGCTGGCAAGATCAAGAATTCTTGCGAAACCTTCACGGATGGCTGGAAGCCCGACAATGCTCAGAAGAACATGGAACAGTGCCTGACTTCGACTGGCAACAAGATCGATGCTGTCGTGTCTGAAAATGATGGCATGGCTTCGGGCGTTGTTGCAGCGCTCAAGGCACAGGGCATGGACGGCTCGGTTGCCGTTTCGGGCCAAGACGGTGACCTTGCTGCGATCAACCGCGTTGCTCTCGGCACCCAGACCGTTTCGATCTGGAAAGATGCTCGTCAGCTCGGCAAAAAGGCTGGCGAACTCGCCAACATGATTGCTGACGGTACCGCGATCGACAAGCTCCCAGGCGTGACCAAGTTCAACCTCGGCAAGAAGGGCGTCGAAATGAACTCGATCCTCCTCGAGCCGACAACGATCACGAAGGACACGCTCAATCTCGCCATCGACGCTGGCCACATCTCGAAAGAGAAGGCTTGCGCTGGCGTGAAGGCCGGCACCGTCAAGGCTTGCGGCTAATGATCATGAGGGCGAAGTCGTTACTTCAACGACTAGCCTGATCCCATCTGACCGCGCCGCATTTTCCGGAAGGAAGGCGGCGCGGTTTTTTCTAACCTCTTCAATTTCAAAAAACATAAAAACAAGACGCTTGAATTCAAACAAAGCGCCTCCCTAAGCCTGAGAGAGACACGCCATGACCCAGTCCCCCGAAACGCGGTCAGACCCCGCGCTGGTGCAAGAAGGGATGATCACCCGCTTCTTGCGTGCAACCGAAATTGATACCCGTCTGTTAGGGATGATCGGTGCGTTGGTTTTAATTTGGGTAGGCTTTCAAATCGCAGGTGACTTGCGCAACGGCAATGGCGTGTTCTTAACGCCACGCAATCTCTGGATTCTTCTTGTTCAAACAGCATCAATTGCTGTGATGACTACCGGCATGGTGATGATCATCGTCATGCGCCATATCGATCTTTCGGTTGGCTCGCTTTTGGCGTTCGTTGCCGTCGTGATGGGCTATTCGCAAGTCTATATTCTGGGACCTTGGTTGGGCGTCGGCCACCCGGCAATCTGGATTATTTCCGTTATCATCGGCCTTTGCACTGGCGCGTTGATTGGTGCCTTTCATGGCTATTTGATTTCTTATGCCGGCATCCCGTCTTTCATCGTGACACTTGGCGGCTTGATCGTTTGGCGTGGCGCCGCATGGGCTGTCATTCGCGGTGAAACTGTTGCACCGATGGATGAACGTTTCGAGCTTATGGGTGGCGGCCCCTTCTATTCATCAATCGGAGCAACGGCGACTTGGATTATTGGCATATTGATTTGTGTTTTGATTTTGCTTGGAATCCGATCGGGACGTTCCGCCAGAAGTAAATTCCGGTTCCCGCAACGTCCGATTTGGGCGGAAGCATTTTTGGTCGCGATGGGCTTTGCGTTGACCATCGGAACGGTCTTGCTTGTCAATTCCTACTACTTCCCGCCAAAACTCGCTGCGGATTACGCGGCACTCCATAATATTCCAATTCCGGAAGGCGGTTTGTTGATTTCACGCGGTTTCGCGATCCCGGTCTTGATTGCCGCCGTTGTTGGTCTTGGCATGACATTCATCGCCACGCGCACGCAATTTGGCCGCTATATTTATGCGATCGGCGGCAACCCGGAAGCGGCAGAACTCGCGGGTGTGAACACGCGGAAGATCACCTTGCTTATGTTCACCCTCATGGGCGTGCTTGCAGCCGTGTCGGCCTGCATCTCGTCGGCCCGTTTAAATGCGGCATCGAATGCGCTTGGTCTTTTCGATGAGCTTTATGTGATTGCGGCAACCGTCATTGGCGGCACGTCGCTCGCGGGCGGCGTTGGCACGATCTATGGCGCGATGCTTGGCGCGCTTGTGATGCAGTCCCTCCAATCGGGGATGACACTTTTGAACTTCGACTCGGCCTATAAAGACATGGCCGTGGGTTCCGTTCTGGTCTTCGCCGTTTGGCTTGACCAGATCTATCGTCGTCGCGCGAATTAAGAGCGGAGTGCGCACTATGAGCGAACATCAACACGCATCATCTTCGGCTACCGTTTCGGCCTTTAGTGCTGGGCGTAAACCGATTGTCGAAATGCGCGACATTTCGATTGCCTTCGGTGGGATCAAGGCTGTCGATCACGCCTCGCTTGAACTTTATGAAGGCGAAGTCGTTGGCCTCCTCGGCCATAACGGCGCCGGCAAGTCGACGCTGATTAAAATTCTTTCGGGCGCCTATCAACGCGATCATGGAGACATCTATATTCGCGGCGAGAAAGCCTCGATTGACAATCCGCGTGATGCCAAGCGTTACGGGATCGAGACAATTTATCAAACACTCGCACTCGCCGATAATGTCGACGCGGCCGCCAACCTGTTTTTGGGTCGCGAACTCAAAACAAAATGGGGCACGCTCGATGATGTGGCGATGGAAGCCGCAACCCGCGAAGTGATGGGCCGGTTAAACCCCAATTTCCGCCGCTTCAAAGAACCCGTGAAAAAATTGTCGGGCGGTCAGCGTCAATCTGTTGCGATTGCGCGCGCAATCCACTTCAACGCCAATATTCTGATCATGGATGAGCCAACGGCCGCACTTGGTCCGCAAGAAACGCAGCAGGTGTCAGACCTCACGCTTGAGTTGAAAAAGCAAGGCATTGGCATCTTCCTGATCAGCCACGACATTCATGACGTGTTCGAATTGTCTGATCGCGTCGCTGTCATGAAGAACGGCCGCATCGTGGGCACTGCCCGCGTGCAAGATGTCACCAAGGATGAAGTGCTTGGCATGATCATTCTGGGCAAATGCCCTCCCGGCGCAATTCCAGGCCCCGGCGCTTTGAACGGATGATAAGGGCGACGGCGGGATTATTTCCGCCGTCATTAGTTTTACACCCCTTTGACGGGTATTACTGTCCCAAATTTTCTTGATCGCGGCCCTTCCCGATTCAGAGTCATCAGACTATGAAGTGCCGATATGGTTTCGGCCTTGTGTCGCTTTGTTTGAAATGGATAGTCGAATGACCCGTACTAATCTTCATCACTTCATGCGCCCGGCAACGCTCGCTGTTATCGGAATCTTGCTGGCAGCCTGCTCCAGCTCGAAAGTTACACTCCCGAATGTTGTGGTGGGTGAAGTCACTTCACAAGACGTATCCACCGAAGGTCTGGTTGCCCTTAATCGGTTCCGTGCCAGCCAAGGTTTAGGCCCTGTAAAAATTGAACCGCGTCTTGTTGAGTTGGCCAAGTTCCAAGCCACCGCAATGGCAACGCGCGATGCGCTCACACACGAAGTGGCGGGTGATTTCGAAAGCCGCGTGAATGCGGCCGGTTTTGAGAAATCAGAAGCAACGGAAAATGTCGGCGCGACTCATACATCGGCTGAAGGCGCTATTGGATCTTGGATCCGCTCACCCTATCACAATGAAAATATGCGCCTGAAAAATGCAAAATATATGGGCATGGCGCGCGCCGATTCCGCAAAGTCGCGCTACAAGACCTATTGGTCGCTTGTGCTGGTTACTGACTAACCACCTCGTATAGAGTTAAAGAAAAAGCCATCGCTGTTCGGCGATGGCTTTTTTGTTTCGGCGTTGAACCAGAGCCGCTCTCAAAGCGCTCAGGTTATTTCGTGAGCTGTGCGATCACGTCTTCGAATTCAGACTCATTCGAGCATTGGCCCGCTTCATTAAAATTCACGCCGTAATTGCAGGTGAGAGATTTCGCTTCACCGCCGGAATCACCAATGCCGTAAAATGTGCCGTAGATGCGGCGCTCAAACGCATCGACGAGATAACGCGTTGTGACGAGGCGGCCCTTCTGCGCAATCTTGAATTTCACATCGAGCAGACATTGGCTGCGGCCCGACACAAAATAACGCTGCTGTTTGAACTCCTGAATGGAGCCGCCCATTTTGCCCCAAATGATTTTCTGCTCATGTTCATATTGCTTGGCAGATGCCTCGGCAGCCGTCACGCAAGACGCGTCATTCGGCCCTCCGAAAAGAGGATTGGCCATCGCAGGACTTACGAAAGCGAGGCCCGCGACAATCGTTACAGATGATAAGAGTTTCAGCATGACAAAGCCTCCGGCTTTTCTATTCTCACCGGAGGCAACGCATGCGTTCCGGCCGAATCGATGAATAATCTGGGTTCTGTATAAAGCAGCACCGCGCCGTCACGCAATGTTGGGTAGCCAGCATCCTTGAAAAAAGAAAAAGGGCGCAACCCCCAAAGGTTACGCCCTTAAACTCCGTCTTATTTTGGTAATTAGGCGAGATCGAACCGGTCGAGCATCATGACCTTGGTCCAAGCCGCGACGAAGTCTTTCACAAACTTCGCTTTTGAATCGGCCTGGCCATAGACTTCGGCAAACGCGCGCAATTGCGAATTTGATCCGAAGACGAGGTCAACACGCGTCGCGGTCCATTTCACCGCACCGGTTTTGCGATCACGCCCTTCAAATGTCTCAGCCTTTTCATCCTTCGCCTTCCAATCGGTGCTCATGTCGAGGAGATTGACGAAGAAATCATTGGTGAGCGTTTCAGGAGTTTTCGTGAATACGCCATGCTGCGCTTTACCGGTATTCGCGTTGAGAACGCGAAGGCCGCCAACAAGTGCCGTCATTTCCGGGCCCGTCAGATTCAGGAGCTGCGCCTTATCGAGCAGCAACTCTTCAGATGACACGGAATAGGTGCCCTTCTGATAATTGCGGAACCCATCGGCAATCGGTTCGAGCACCGAGAAGGACTCGACATCCGTATGCTCTTGGCTTGCATCCATGCGACCTGGTGTGAACGGCACTTCAACCGCGTGACCAGCTTTCTTGGCAGACTCTTCAATCGCTGCACCGCCCGCCAACACAATCAAATCCGCGAGCGAGATTTTTTTACCGCTGCTTGCTGACGCATTGAACTTTGCTTGAATGGCTTCAAGCGCCGCCAAGACTTTGTGCAAGGTTGCCGGATTATTCGCTTCCCAATCTTTTTGCGGTGCCAAGCGAATACGCGCACCATTCGCACCGCCACGACGATCCGAACTACGGAAGCTTGAAGCCGAAGCCCATGCGGTTGAAACAAGATCAGCGATGGAAATGCCAGCACTCAGAATCTGCGCCTTCAACGCGGCCACATCTTTCGCATCAACAAGCGGATGATTGACCGCCGGAACCGGATCCTGCCAGATCAAATCTTCCTTCGGCACTTCAGGACCGAGATAACGCACCTTCGGACCCATATCGCGATGAGTAAGCTTGAACCATGCACGCGCAAAAGCATC
>CANGSG010000069.1 GCA_947456435.1 Hyphomicrobiales bacterium | reverse complement strand
GGCTTGTTGTTTGCCGGTGTATCGCCCGATGGGCTTTTACCCGAGACGGTCGAATATCCGGATCATCCGTGGTTTATCGGCGTGCAATATCACCCCGAATTGAAATCACGCCCGTTCGAACCGCATCCTCTATTTGCAAGCTTCATTGCGGCGGCGGTTGAGCAGGCGCGGATGGTGTAACTCAATTGTCATTGCGAGCGAACGCACCCACGACGCCGTCTTGGCAGGCCAAATCTTATTGAGAGTATTGCCTGCCATCCACGACTTGAAACGCAACGCGATCAATCTCAAGTAAGGCGTGGATGACCGGGACAAGCCCGGTCATGACGAGAAAAATAATGCTCCCGCTCGCAATGACGGTCTCATTCACATTTTTACTAAAACCCTCTCTTTCACCTTAAACCAACCTCATCCTCTTCCCTCTACCGTTCCCCCCACGGCGCATCGCGCTCGGGGCGTAGTGGTTGATCTTTGTCGCAGGGTTGGTAGAGTTGCCCTTAGGTCATGTGATCGCATGACTCGGGGCCTAAGAAACCCCAAGCAAACCGGCAGCGCATCTGCCGAAACCAAACTGCCCTGACGCGTCTTCGTCGGGGTGGCGGCGTTATGTCCAGGCTGCAAGGCTAAAAGCGCTGCGGCCACGTTTGCTTGGCTTTCTTAGCACCCCGACACCAGTGCGCCGCACTGGTGTCGTTTTCTTTTTGGGAACTTGCTCCAGCGCCTTTCGGCTCTGGGGTCGTTTTCATTTTGGGGACTTGCGAACAGATCGCGCGTGACCGGTGTGCGGAGGGGCCGTGATGAAACTCGATTTTAACGAGCCGATCAGTTTCCACGCGGCGCTTGAGACGCTGAGCCTCACGCTTGATGTTGTAATGATCCACCTGCGCGACCAAGTTGAATTTGATGAAGGCGAGACGCCGCCCCTCCAAGCCGCGCATTTTTTGTCGGCGCTACTCGAAGACACCCAAAATGAGGTCGAGCGCCTGATCACGCGGATGGAGGCGAAGTGCTGAGGTCAGGAGAGCTCCACGCACCACCTGTGATCCTACCGGGCTAGGCGGTCGTAAAAGCCCGCATGAGGCAGAGTGTAAAATTCCTTCATACGGTATCGTCTTGCGGGCTGATTGGCGCGTTGCTTGGCCATATGCTCATTTTGTGGCATGCGCCGCAGGCAACCGTTGACCAATATGCCACGCTGCGCGAGACAATCTCGCAAATCGCGCGGTTTATTCTGGTGCCTTCGCTCGGCCTGTCACTCGTCTCGGGTCTCATCGCGATGCTGGTGCACCGGCAATATCAACAAAAGCGTTGGGCATGGGCCAAAGCACTGTTGGGCCTTTCAATGTTTGAGGCGACGCTTGCGGTCACACAAAGCAAAGCGGTTGCGGCAGCGGAATTATCAGCCCGCATCGCACGCGGTGAAAACGTCATCGAGACGCAACGCCTCTTAGCGGAGGCCATCCATAGCGAATGGAATGTGCTTTATGCCATCCTCGCTTTATCCCTCGCGCAAACCGCGCTTGGTATCTGGCGGCCAAAATTGCAGATGAAGAGGGCAGCGCTGTAAAAATGCGCACGTTTTATCTCATTCGTCATGACCGGGCTTGTCCCGGTCATCCACGACTTCCTTTAAAAACAGATGCGTTGCGCCTTAAGTCTTGGATGACCGCCATAATTTTTTATATTTGGGCGGTCATGGCAGCAGCGCGATCAATTAAACAAATCTTTTTCACGCCGCCTTCAATCTAATCTCGCTGATGATTTTGTCATAAGGCGCTTCAATCAATCCGTCCTCGCGCTTCTCGATCAGGCCGATCTCCATCAAGCGGCTCACGTCGCCATGCACGCTTTTATAATCGCGGCTCAGCGCCTTTGACAAAGCGCGAATGGAGAGGGGGCCATTTACGTGCAAGATTTTGATAAGCTTGATCCGACGGCCTGAAAAGGCAGATAGCCAATCTTTATAGTTATTGAAGTTAAAATGCGTACCAGAAAAATCGGCCTCACCATTATCATTTGGGCACGAATTATCATGAGAGCGAACCGTTATTTGATAGGGGTTTTTGATATGAATACTAAAGGCTCGATCGCTTTCCATCGCAGATCCCATGATTAGAATTTGCCTTTGACCGATTCATGTATACGCATTAGATGAAACTTACTTCACCTGCCAATATCATCTCACATTTGGTATTTAATTCAATATGTCCCGCCCTCTCGATCACCTCGTTCTTGCCGTTCATGATCTTGATGCGGCAGGCGCATTTTATGAGCGGCTGGGCTTTCTGGTGGGCGCACGCAATCGCCATCCTTGGGGCACGGAAAACCGCATCGTCCAATTTCCCGGCGCATTTTTGGAACTCATCACGGTGGGTGAGGGTGCCGTCATCGCGCCGCATCAACCGGGCATCTTTTCCTTCGGTGCCTTTGTGCGTGATTATCTCACCTTGCGCGAAGGCTTTGCGATGCTGGTGCTCGCCTCGAATGATGCGCGCGCCGACAAAGACGCTTTCGACAAAGCCGGCATTGGCGGATTTCAGCCCTTCGATTTTGCACGCAAAGCGAAAAAGCCGGATGGCTCTGAGGTTGAAGTGTCATTCTCACTCGCTTTCGCGCGCGATCCGCTCGCGCCGCATTGCGGGTTTTTCGTGTGCCAGCAACATCGGCCCGAGAATTTCTGGAACGCGGCAATGCAGGCGCATCCCAATGGCGCCACGTCTTTGGCGGGCGTTTCCATGGTCGCCGCGGATCCCGCCGATCATGCCGAGTTTCTGAGCGCGTTTACGGGCATCCGTGCCTTCTCGGCCACCTCGGCGGGTTTGCGTTTTGAGACGCCGCGCGGCCTCGTTGAATGTTTGTCAGAACAGGCTTTCGCCTTTCGCCATGGCATGGATGCTCCAGCCACGGGTGCGCGATTGGCGGGCTTCACGGTTGCGGTTCGGGATATCGGTGCTCTGGCGAAACATCTCGATCAGCAGGGCATCGACTGGGTTGAGCATCAGGGGGCCTGCGTCATACAACCCAAGGATGCATTTTCGCTCGTTCTGCGGTTCGTCGCAGCGGAATAATGATCCCTTCCGAAAATTCGTCCATGAGAGTATATCGCAACCATGCCCAATATGACCTCATCACCCTCCGCGGTTACTCTTTCACCTTCCGGCGGTCCATCAGTTACATTTGATCAGACCCGGCCTTTTGTGCTGATTGCCGGGCCTTGTGCCATGGAAAGTCGCGCCCATGCTCTTGAAATGGCAAGCGCTCTCAAAGACTTAACAACAAAACTGAATGTCCCGTTCGTATTCAAAACATCGTTTGATAAAGCGAACCGGACATCGGCCTCGGGGCCGCGCGGTTTAGGCCTTTCCAAGGCCATGGATGTCTTCGCCGAGATCAAATCCAGCCTCAATTTGCCGGTTTTGACAGATATTCACGAGCGCGATCAGTGTAAGATTGTCGCTGAAACCGTTGATATTCTTCAAATTCCCGCCTTTTTATGTCGGCAGACCGATTTGCTCATCGCCGCCGCCGAAACCGGTCGGGTCATCAATGTCAAAAAAGGGCAGTTTTTGGCCCCTTGGGACATGAAAAATGTAGTCGCCAAAATCACCGGCGCCGGCAATCCCAATGTCCTCGTCACCGATCGCGGCACGTCTTTTGGTTATAATACGCTCATCACCGATATCCGCGGCCTGCCGATTATGGCCAAAGAAACCGGTAAGCCCATCGTGTTTGACGCCACCCATTCTGTGCAACAGCCGGGCGGGCAGGGCTCGTCATCAGGCGGCCAGCGGGAATTCGTGCCGGTTTTGGCGCGTGCGGCCATTTCCGTCGGCGTCGCCTCGGTCTTTATTGAAACCCACGAAAATCCGGCCAAAGCGCTCTCAGATGGGCCCAATATGGTGCCTCTGGCGCAGATGGAGAGCTTGCTTTCTGTATTGAAGGCCTTTGATTCATTGGCAAAATCGCATCCGGTTTCGATCTGAACCCGTTGCGGGTTTGTGCGTTGCAATATCCGTCAAAAGTATTATGAGGGGCAAAGAGTTTTGCCCCGCTTGACCCTCTTTTTTGGAGACCGCTCGTGACCGAGATCATTGATATTCATGCCCGCCAAATCCTCGATAGCCGCGGTAATCCCACGGTCGAAGTCGATGTCACGCTCGAAGACGGCTCGATGGGCCGCGCGGCGGTGCCCTCGGGCGCCTCGACCGGCGCGCATGAAGCGGTAGAACTCCGCGATGGCGACAAAAAAACCTATCTCGGCAAGGGTGTTTTGAAGGCCGTTGAGGCCGTAAATGGCGAGATTTCCGACACGGTCATCGGCATGGACGCGGAAGATCAAATTGCCGTTGACGAGGCCATGATCGCGCTCGATGGCACGCCCAATAAAGCCCGCTTGGGTGCCAACGCCATTCTCGGCGTATCTTTGGCCGTCGCCAAGGCCGCATCCGATGCCAGCACTTTGCCGCTTTATCGCTATGTCGGCGGTACTTCCGCGCGTATTTTGCCTGTCCCGATGATGAACATCGTCAATGGCGGCGCTCATGCCGACAATCCCATCGACTTCCAAGAATTCATGATCATGCCGGTCGGCGCGCCGAGTTTCTCGGAAGGGCTCCGCATGGGCGCGGAAATCTTCCACACGCTCAAAAGCGCGTTGAAAAAGGCAGGGCACAACACCAATGTCGGGGATGAGGGCGGCTTTGCCCCGAATTTGCCTTCGGCTGAAGCCGCGCTCGATTTCTGCATGAAGGCGATTGAGACGGCGGGTTACAAGCCCGGCAAGGACATTTATCTCGCGATGGATTGTGCCGCGACCGAGTTTTTCAAAAATGGCGCCTATCATTATGAGGGCGAAGGCAAGGTCCGCTCGATCGCCGAGCAGGCCGACTATCTCGCCAAACTCGTTGACGCCTATCCCATCGCCTCGATTGAAGACGGGCTTTCGGAAGATGATTGGGAGGGCTGGAAGCTCGTCACTGAGAAAATTGGCCATAAATGCCAGCTCGTCGGCGATGATCTCTTTGTGACCAATGTCACCCGTCTGTCGCAGGGCATTTCCAAAGACGTCGCCAATTCCATCCTCGTTAAGGTCAACCAGATTGGTTCGCTGACCGAAACCATCGCCGCCGTCGATATGGCGCACCGGGCGGGCTACACGTCCGTTATGTCGCACAGATCCGGTGAAACGGAAGATTCGACGATTGCGGATTTGGCGGTGGCGCTCAATTGCGGTCAGATCAAAACCGGCTCGCTTGCGCGCTCGGACAGATTAGCCAAGTATAATCAATTGCTTAGGATCGAGGAGGATCTCGGCTCCATGGCACGTTATGCCGGCCACAACGCGATTAAGTCCTTGCGCTGAAACATGATTTTCAGCGCTTAGGCGATGATATTAAAGGGGCTCCCACACGGGCCCCTTTTTTCTTATCAATATCAATATGTTAAATGTTTTTTAACGCTGTTGGATCATGAAAAAGGGATGGTCGTTAAACGTAGATTTCGCGGCATTTTTTTGCCCTTAGCCCTCTACCTCGTATCGGGTGCGGCTGCGTTATTTTTTATTAATGAGGCGCGCAACGGTAGCCGTGGCATTGACACGAGAAATGCGCTTTTAGCCGAAATATCAAGGCTTAATGCCGATTACCTTTCTCTGAAAAGCGACCGTTTGGTGCTGGAACATCGCAACGCCATGTTGTCGTCATCCTCCCTCGACCTCGATATGCTTGAGGAGCGCGCGCGTCTTATTTTGAACCGCGGCAATAAGAATGATGTCGTGATAACGCTCATGCCTTGACTGCTCAAATTTCTTGATCTACGAATGAACTAGTTTTTGGTTCATTTTATTAAATATCTGAAATATATAAGTTTTTCAATTTATTATTTGTTTGAGAATCTCATTTTTCGGTCTCGCCAAAGTTTGCTGGTTTCTGTATGCTAATCTCCTGTTAGGTCAGGGAGGACGGCATGGCTGTTGCCGCACGCAAAACGACTTCGGCTGGACGCGCATCAACGTCAGTAAAATCTACGGCTTCGCGGTCTGGATCCAAGAAAAATTCGCTGCCACAAAATTTTACGCGGGATGAAGATGTTCGCGCCTACCGCGAGATGCTTTTGATCCGTCGTTTCGAAGAAAAGGCCGGCCAGATGTATGGCATGGGCCTCATCGGCGGGTTCTGCCATCTCTATATCGGACAAGAGGCGGTCGTCGTTGGCATGGAAATGGCGCAAAAGGATGGTGATCAGGTGATCACGTCTTATCGCGACCACGGTCATATGATTGCCTGCGGTATGGACCCAAAAGGGGTCATGGCGGAACTGACCGGTCGTCGTGGTGGCCTATCGAAAGGTAAGGGTGGCTCGATGCATATGTTTAGCGTCGAGAAACAATTCTACGGCGGTCACGGTATTGTAGGCGCCCAAGTGCCGCTTGGCACCGGTCTCGCATTCGCCAACCGCTATAAGAAAAATGGTCAGGTTTCGATCGTTTATTTCGGAGACGGTGCAGCCAATCAAGGCCAAGTGTATGAGAGCTTCAACATGGCTGAGCTTTGGAAGCTGCCTGTTGTATATGTGATCGAGAACAATCGTTACGCGATGGGGACTTCGGTGTCGCGCGCATCGGCGCAAACAGATTTTTCTAAGCGCGGTATTTCATTTAACATTCCAGGCGAACAGGTGGACGGTATGGATGTCCGTGCCGTTCGAGATGCTGCCGATCGCGCAATTCAATGGTGCCGAGACGGCAAGGGTCCCTACATTCTGGAAATGCAAACTTACCGGTATCGCGGACACTCTATGTCCGACCCGGCAAAATATCGTTCCAAAGACGAAGTCCAGAAAATGCGCGAAGAACATGATCCGATTGAACAGGTTCGTGCGCGTCTTCTTAAGGATTGGAAACTCTCCGAAGACGCATTGAAAGCGGTTGATGCAGAGGTGCGCGACATCGTCAACGAGGCGGCTGAATTTGCGACGAATGATCCAGAGCCCGACCCGTCGGAACTTTGGACCGATATCTTGAAATAAATCCGACTTCTCTTTCGAAGGCTTATCGTCATGCCGGTTGATATTTTAATGCCCGCTCTTTCCCCTACGATGGAAAAGGGCAATTTAGCCAAATGGCTTAAGAACGAAGGCGACAAGGTAAAATCTGGCGATATTCTTGCTGAGATTGAAACCGATAAGGCGACGATGGAAGTCGAAGCTGTCGATGAGGGTATTCTTGCAAAAATTTTAGTTCCTGCGGGGACGCAAGACGTTCCCGTTAATCAAAAGATTGCCATTATTGCTGCAGAGGGTGAGAGTATTTCTGAGATGGTGATTGCGGCTCCTGCATCAGCGCCAAAAGCCAGTACTTCACCCATTGCGGCAGCGCACGTTACGGCACCGGCAATCGTGTCAACACCAAGTTCTGTTTCTGCATATGATGCATCAAGCGAAGTACCAGCTGGTACCGAATTTGTAACGCAGACAATGCGTGAGGCTTTGCGCGATGCAATGGCTGAAGAAATGCGGCGCGATGGTGACGTATTTATCATGGGTGAAGAAGTAGCTGAATATCAAGGCGCTTATAAAATCACCCAGGGTTTATTGCAGGAGTTTGGTCCCGAGCGCGTTGTTGATACGCCGATAACAGAGCATGGTTTTGCCGGTCTTGCCGTGGGTGCCGCGTTCACCGGGTTGAAGCCGATCGTTGAATTTATGACTTTTAATTTCGCAATGCAGGCAATTGACCATATTATTAACTCGGCCGCAAAGACGCTATACATGTCGGGTGGTCAAATGGGCTGCCCGATTGTATTTCGCGGTCCAAATGGTGCCGCAGCGCGTGTCGCGGCGCAACATAGTCAAGATTATTCCGCATGGTATTCAAATATACCAGGCCTTCTTGTCGTTGCGCCATCAAATGCGGCAGATGCGAAGGGGCTACTCAAAGCAGCCATTCGTAATCCCAATCCGGTTGTGTTTCTTGAAAATGAAATTCTTTATGGCCAATCTGGCCCGGTGCCTAAGCTTGACGATTTCGTTTTACCCATCGGCAAAGCACGTATTGCGCGCTCAGGGTCAGATGTCACCATCGTTTCTTTTGCGATTGGTATGACCTACGCTTTAAAGGCCGCAGATGAACTTTCGTCACAAGGGATAAATGCAGAAGTCATTGATCTTCGCACCATACGTCCGATGGATATTGAAACCGTTTTGGCGTCGGTTCAAAAGACCGGTCGTTGTGTGACAGTTGAAGAAGGTTGGCCGCAATCAGGGGTCGGCTCCGAAATTTCCGCGCAAATCATGGAACGTGCCTTCGATTATCTCGATGCGCCTGTGATGCGTATATGCGGTAAAGACGTGCCGATGCCTTATGCCGCCAATCTTGAAAAGCTTGCTTTGCCGACAATCGGCGAAGTCGTCGAGACGGTAAAAGCCGTCTGCTATCGTTAAGCGGGAGACGAGATCATGCCGATCAAGATTTTAATGCCCGCTCTGTCGCCGACGATGGAAAAAGGCAATCTCGCAAAATGGCTGAAGAAGGAAGGCGACAAGGTTAAGTCCGGCGACATTCTTGCCGAGATTGAAACAGACAAAGCTACGATGGAAGTCGAAGCGGTTGACGAAGGCGTGCTTGCGAAAATCATTGTGCCTGCTGGCTCGCAAGATGTCGCAGTGAACGCGCTTATCGCTTTAATTGCAGGCGAGGGCGAAGATGTTGCCGCTGTTGCCGCCGCTGGCGGAAGCACTGCGGCTGCTCCTGCACCAAAGGCTTCGGCTCCTGCACAGGCTTCCGGACCTGTAGCTTCAATTGTTGCCATAGCTGCTCCTGCAACCCCCTCGCCGGTAGAGGCTTCTGTGTCCCACGGCGCGAAAGTGTTTGCGTCACCTTTAGCGAAACGCATCGCAAAAGATGCGGGCGTTGATATTTCGAAAATCTCGGGCACCGGTCCACATGGCCGCGTTGTCGAACGTGATGTGAAGGCTGCACTTTCTGGTGGCCCTACGCCACGCGCTGCATCATCTGCGCCAAGTGCATTGGCTGCACCAGTTGCAACCGGTATGGCGGATTCAGTTGTTAAGCAATTGTTCGAGCCGGGATCTTACGAAGAAGTGCCGCATGACGGGATGCGTAAAACGATTGCGCGGCGTTTGCTTGAATCGAAACAAACCGTACCGCATTTCTATGTTACGGCTGATATTGAACTCGATGCGCTGATGAAATCGCGTGAAGAGATTAACGCCAATGCCCCGAAAGGGGCTGACGGCAAGCCAGCATACAAACTCTCGGTCAATGATTTCGTGATCAAGGCGCTTGCGGCCGCACTCATGCGCGTACCGGAAGCCAATGTCACCTGGACCGAAGGCGCGATGCTCAAGCACAAACATGCGGATGTGGGTGTCGCGGTTTCGATCCCTGGCGGTTTGATCACGCCTGTCATTCGCAAGGCCGATTTGAAATCACTCTCTGCCATTTCAAATGAGATGAAAGATTTGGCAGCACGGGCCCGCGCACGCAAATTGAAGCCGGATGAATATCAGGGTGGCACAACGGCTGTGAGCAATCTCGGCATGTTTGGTGTCAAGCAATTTGCTGCTATCGTTAATCCGCCGCATGCAACGATTCTTGCGGTGGGCGCGGGTGAACAACGCCCTGTTGTTAAGAATGGTCAAATGACGGTTGCAACCGTGATGACGGTGACATTCTCAACCGATCATCGCGCGGTTGATGGCGCGTTGGGCGCTGAATTGCTCGCAACGCTCAAGGGCTTGATCGAAAACCCTGTATCGATGCTGGTTTAAGCGAGGACCTTATTATGGCAACACAATATGATATCCTCGTAATTGGCGGTGGACCAGGCGGCTATGTGGCTGCCATTCGTGCAGCGCAATTGGGTTTAAAAACG
>CANGSG010000068.1 GCA_947456435.1 Hyphomicrobiales bacterium | reverse complement strand
CGTGAACCTTATGCGACCGGAACCACCACGCAGGATCAAACAATCTTCCTCCGCTTAACCTTGCGGTCTTTGGGCTCCATCGAGACGAAAAAAGAAGTTGGCGATTTTGTAGGACAACAATAAGTGCCTATCGATACTTTGCCGCCCTTGAGGGACGTCATTGCTCGGCATGGGTTACAAGCGCAGAAAGCACTTGGGCAAAATTTTTTATTTGATCTCAATCTCACATCACGCATTGCTCGCTCAGCGGGACCGCTTGATGATGTGACTGTGCTTGAAGTCGGCCCCGGCCCTGGAGGACTGACACGTGCTCTCCTCGCGGCTGGCGCAAAAAAAGTGATCGCTATCGAACGCGATCGACGCTGTATTCCTGCCCTTGAAGAGATTGCAGCGCATTACCCAGGTCGCCTCACAATTATTGAAGGGGATGCATTAGCATTCGATCCCTCATCAATTAAAGCGGAACGCTCGTTAAAAATCATCGCTAATCTGCCATACAACATCGGTACCGCCTTGTTGATGAAATGGATTGATGGTGACGTGTGGCCTCCTCGTTTCGACGACCTTGTTCTTATGTTTCAACGCGAAGTTGCTGAGCGAATAGTCGCAACACCTGAAACACCCAATGATTATGGTCGGCTTGGTGTATTCTGTGGTTGGAGGACAGACGCCAAGATACTCTTTGACGTATCACCTCAGGCTTTTACCCCGCCGCCAAAAATCGTATCGTCTGTTGTGCGCTTGACGCCACGTCTTAACCCTATGGCTTGCAATCCCCGTATACTCGCACGCGTCACGCAAGCCGCTTTTGGCCAAAGGCGGAAAATGCTTCGACAAAGCTTGAAGAGTCTAGGCGTTGATCCCATTGCCCTATGCGAAAACATTGGGCTCGATCCAACCGCGCGCGCGGAAACGGTAACGATTGCTCAGTTCGTTGCCCTCGCGCAATCATTCGAAAAGCTTTGAATTATTGATCAATCAAAGCGTCAATAAATGTCTCAAGACCGGTCTGTCGTTCCCGCTTTAATCGCTCAGCGGCAAGGATCATACGCAGTTGGGAAAATGTTCGATCAAGATCATCATTGACGAGAACATAACGATAATCACGCCAGCGGATAATTTCCTTACGGGCGGCCGCCAAACGCCTTTCGATGACATCGGCGGCATCTTCTGCGCGCCGCTCAAGCCTTGCGCGTAATTCTTGCATGGATGGCGGAAGAATAAATATACTCACAACATCATCGGGCGCACTGGCGGTGAGTTGTTGAGCGCCTTGATAATCAATATCGAACAAAACATCTTTACCATCGCCGAGTGCCTGTTCGACCTTGTCGCGCGGTGACCCATAATGATTGCCATGGACTTGCGCTGATTCAAGCAAAGCACCGCGCTCTTTCATCGCAAAGAATTCAGCTTCGCTGATGAAGTGATAATGAATACCATCAACCTCACTTGGGCGACGATTACGCGTTGTGACTGATACCGAAAGCGTAAGGCTTGGTTCCTGTTCACGCAACAAACGCGTCAATGTCGTTTTGCCAGCACCCGAAGGTGATGAAAGAACAAACATCAAGCCACGACGCGAAATCTGCTCATTAGCAAAATGGGCGATCATCGAAGCGGAACTCCTCATTCAAATATCCATGCGCGCGTTACGCTCTCACGCTTAATCTTGATTAATCGGGTGCGACTGTCGCGTCAGCTCCCCCATCGGGCGTTGTCGCCTTTTTCTTCACAGGCTTCGCGGGTGCTTTGGTTGCTGGAGCAGCTTTTGTGGTCGGCGTTGTTGTTGTCTTTGACGTATCGGGTGTGTCGCTGGCCGCCGTTGATTTCGATGTCGGCGTTGCCGGTAAAGCCGGTACGGATGCACCTTGCGCAGTGTCCGCTTTTTGCCCTTCAATCTGACGCCACTTCGCAACATTCTTCAAGTGCTGCTCGTAAGTTTCAGCAAAGACATGGCCACCTGTTCCGTCAGCCACAAAGAAAAGTTCTTTTGTGCGCGACGGATTAGCTACTGCCTCAAGCGCTGCACGTCCAGGATTGGTGATCGGTCCTGCAGGCAAGCCCGGTAAAGTATAAGTGTTATAGGGTGTGGATTGATCAAGCTCGGCTTTCGTCAATCCACGCCCCAAAGAGCCTTTGCCCCCCACTAAACCATAAACAACCGTTGGATCGGACTCGAGCCGCATCTTCTTCATGAGGCGATTAACAAACACACCGGCCACGCGCGGACGCTCATCCGCTTTGCCGGTTTCTTTCTCAACAATGGATGCAAGGATCACGAGATCCTGAGGACTCGCGAGCGGCAGATCAGGATCGCGTTTCGCCCATATCTCGCGAACAAGTTTCATTTGCTCTTGCGTCATGTGGTCGAGGAGCTTCGAACGCGCCATGCCGAAATCGAATTTATAGGTTTCCGGAAGAAGCGTGCCTTCTTTTGGAATATCTTTGAGCTCGCCAGCAAGATTGGTATCGGCCAATAAAAGCTCGATAATCTCCTGCGATGTCTTACCTTCAGCAATCGTGAGCGAATGCTTGATCGTCTTGCCTTCGATCAAAGTCGTTGTCACTTGATCGAGACTCGCTTCTTTTTTGAACTGATATTCGCCGCCCTTGATTTGCGACGAACGACCCGTGAGTTGCCAATAGAGTGTCAACAAAAACGCTTTATCAACGACACCTTCGCGTTCCAAACGGTCAATGACTTCCGAGGTGCTTCCGCGCACGAGAACCACCTTGTCATTCTCGAGCGGACCCGGTGCATAAATCTGTCTCTCTGCCAACAAAAACAAGCCTGCAAGACAGGCCGCAAAAATGGCAATGAAGGACAAAAGACCACTCAAGAAATTCGTGAGCGGTCTTTCTTTTCGCTCTGGTTCGATATGTTGCGGCGGTTCAGGAACCGACTCGGGATGGATCGCCGCGGCCGGACTGCGCACAATCATACGCCGCATAAATCCACGCGGCTTTGCCCGTGTCATAGCACTCGCTGGCGGCGGCACAATGGCTTCTGCCCCGGTGTTATCGGATTGAGATTTAACCTCATCCCCGACACGCGGCTCTGACGATGTCCCTTCGGGTTGAGACAAGGGCTCACCATCCGTGATCGGCTTTTGATCCGGCTCGGTCTTGTCTGTTCCGACGGGCGATTTGTCTTCGGTCATCGGTTCTTCCACCTCAATGCGGCTTTCAAGACTTGAATACCGGAATTGCGGCGACCATGGGGCTTAAGGCTCGTATCGTTTGAAAACGAGAGAAGCGTTGGTGCCCCCGAAACCGAAGGAATTAGACAATACGGCATCGACCTTACGGGCCTTGGCTTTATGCGGCACGAGATCGATCGCGGTTTCAACGGAGGGATTATCGAGATTGAGCGTGGGCGGAACAATCTGATCCCGAATGGTGAGAATGGAGAAGATTGCTTCAATCGCACCGGCAGCGCCCAGCAAATGCCCGGTTGCCGATTTTGTTGAAGACATCGACGCCTTGGTTGTATCATTGCCCAACAACCGCTCGACAGCGCGCAATTCTATCTCATCGCCAAGCGGCGTCGACGTGCCATGCGCGTTGATGTAATCGATTTCGGAAGCTTGGAGACCCGCGCGTTTCAAGGCTGCAGACATGCAACGATACGCGCCGTCACCATCCTCTGCCGGCGAGGTGATATGATAGGCGTCACCCGACATGCCATAGCCAACGATCTCGGCATAAATTTTCGCACCACGGGCTTTGGCATGTTCGAGCTCTTCAAGCACAACAACGCCCGAGCCCTCGCCCATAACAAAACCATCGCGGTCTTTGTCATAAGGACGCGAAGCACGCTTCGGTTCATTATTGAAACCCGTCGACAAAGCGCGGCAGGCAGCAAAGCCTGCAAGCGAGATACGATTGATGGGCGACTCCGTACCGCCAGCCACCATCACATCGGCGTCGCCAAGCATGATCAGACGTGAAGCATCACCAATCGCATGCGCTCCCGTCGAACACGCAGTTACCACTGAATGGTTCGGGCCTTTCAAACCATGACGGATTGAAATCCAACCTGACGCGAGATTGATAATCGCACTCGGAATAAAGAAAGGCGAAACACGACGCGGGCCTTTTTCAAACAAGGTCACCGAGGTTTCGTAAATCGTGCCGATGCCGCCAATGCCCGAACCGACCATAACGCCGGTGCGGTGTTTGTCTTCATCTGTTGACGGCGCCCATTGCGCGTCGGCCAAAGCCTGTGTCGCGGCGGCCATACCGAACAAAATGAACTCATCAGCTTTGCGCTGATCCTTCGGGTCCATCCAATCATTGGCATTAAAGGTGCCGCCCGAACCATCTCCGCGCGGCACTTCACAAGCAATCTGAGACGCAAGATCAGAGACGTCACAGCGCGTTACATTCACCGCGCCGCTTTCGCCCGCAAGCAACCTTGACCAGGAAGACTCCGCCGAGCCGCCAAGCGGCGACACCATGCCGATCCCCGTTACGACGACACGCCGCATGGCCCAAACTCCCCGCTCTGACATCCTCGATCAATCACCCCTATGGGGGATTAGGAGGCCTTCTTTGAAATGAAGGCGACCGCGTCACCCACAGTGCGGATTGTTTCTGCCGCATCATCTGGGATTTCGACGCTGAATTCTTCTTCGAACGCCATCACGAGCTCGACCGTATCAAGACTGTCGGCGCCGAGATCATCGATGAAATTGGCTGTCTCAACGACTTTGTCTGCTTCAACACCGAGATGCTCGATGACGATCTTCTTCACGCGGGCTGCGATATCGCTCATGTTCGTTTATCCTCACTGTCTTCCTGTTGCGACGACGCTTTTACTTTTTACAAACGCCGACACGGGTTCCCTCAAACAACCGAACCTTCCGGCCGATCTCAACCAAGGCCGCAGGCAAAACCAGAGGAAACCTGAACCTCGGACCGTTCAAACGATGCCATCCGCTCGCCGTCAAGCCCCCGAGATCAATCGGGCAAAGGGATATCACACTCGATTACCAATGGCGAGCCGTGCCTGCTCCTCAAAAATTAAATGAGAAATAGGCTATAACACTATCAAATCATTGCCATTCCGCCGTTTACGTGTAGCGTCTGTCCGGTCACGTAAGCGGCCTCGCGGCTCGCCAGATAGAGTGTCGCTGCGGCGATCTCGTTCGGCTCACCTAAACGACCCATCGGGACCTTCTGCATCACCGACTCACGTTGCTTTTCGTTTAGGACATCAGTCATCGGGGTCGCGATGAAGCCCGGGGCGATGCAATTTACGGTAATGTTCCGGGTGGCAACCTCGGCCGCGAGCGCCTTCGACATGCCAACAATGGCCGCTTTGGCGGCTGCATAATTGCCCTGCCCGGGATTGCCGGTCGTACCAACAACCGAGGTAATCGAGATGATACGGCCATAGCGTTTGCGCATCATGGTCTTTGCGGCTGCACGGCTCAAACGGAACACCGAGTCGAGATTGATCCGCATCACATCCGTCCATTCTTCATCCTTCATACGAATGAAAAGATTATCGCGCGTGATCCCGGCATTGTTGACGAGTATATCAAGCCCACCCATCGCCTCTTCAGCGGCCGGCACCAGCGCTTCAACCGACTCCTGATCCGATAGATTGGCGGGGCACACATGAGCCCGCGATCCTAATTCGGCAGCGAGCGCTTCAAGCGCTTCACGCCGTGTACCAGAGAGCGCAACAGTGGCCCCTTGAGCATGAAGGGCCCGCGCAATCGCGCCGCCAATGCCGCCCGTCGCGCCTGTTACCAAAGCCGTTTGGCCTGTAAGATCAAACATGGAAAACTCTCCTGCGGAAAAAATTAAACGCCAAGTTGCGCGCGCAACGTCGCCACATCATCGGGCTGCGAAATAGAAACACCCTCGGTCTCGGCGGCTATTCTCTTCACGAGGCCTGTCAGCACTTTCCCCGAACCGATTTCAACAAAGCGCGTCACACCTTGTGCAGCCATGTAAGACACGCTTTCGCGCCAACGGACTGTGCCCGTGACTTGCGTCACAAGATTACGCCGGATCTCTTCGGGATCAGACCCCGCTGTTGCGGTGACATTGCCCACCAACGGCACAACAGGCTTTGCGATCGTTACTGTCGAAAGCGCTTCTGCCATCGCGTCCGCTGCCGGTTGCATCAAGGCGCAATGGAAGGGCGCAGACACAGTCAACATGACCGCGCGTTTCGCGCCTTTTGCTTTAGCGAGTTCTACCGCACGTTCGACTGCAGCCTTGCTTCCTGACACAACAACTTGGCCGCCCCCATTATCATTCGCGGCCTGGCAGACATCACCCTGCGCGGCCTCTTGGGCCACCGCAGCAGCGGCATCAAAATCAAGACCAATCAAGGCGGCCATCGCGCCGACACCCGGCGCAACCGCCGCCTGCATCGCATTGCCGCGAATACGAAGAAGCCGCGCGGTATCAGCAATACTCAAACTGCCTGCCGCCGCGAGGGCGGAATATTCGCCAAGCGAATGGCCGGCAACGAATTGGGCATGTTTGGCGGGCGAAATGCCCGCCTCCGTTTCAAGAACACGCAAAGCGGCGAGGCTCACCGCCATGAGAGCGGGCTGCGCATTGGCTGTGAGCGTCAATTGATCGTCGGGACCCTCAAACATCAAAGCGGAGAGCTTTTGAGAAAGTGCGTCGTCCACTTCCTGAAAGACTGCGCGAGCAGCGGCAAAGTTATCGGCAAAGGCTTTACCCATACCGACCGCTTGACTGCCCTGCCCCGGAAATGTGAACGCAACCGTCATAATCTCGTCTCCCCAAGCGCCCATTTGACGCGCGCTCGTGGGCCACGACGCGGTAAGAGTCAAGCGGCTGAACTCTTAATGTGCCCTAAATCACCCGGTCTGGTCAGCGCCCCCGTGCTCTCGTAATGTCGAAAGTCCGAATCCTTTGCCGCCGGAAAAATTCATGCGTATCGCCACCTGGAACGTCAACTCAGTCCGCCAAAGGATCGACCATCTCACGGCCTATCTCAAAGAAGCCGAGCCGGATGTCTGCTGTTTGCAGGAATTGAAATGCCTCGATGACGCCTTTCCGCGTCTCGAGATTGAGTCTCTCGGCTATAATGTCGAAACGCTCGGGCAAAAAACATTTAACGGGGTCGCAATTCTTTCAAAGCATCGGATCGAAGAATGCCAACGCGGATTGCCGCATCAACCTGGTGAACCTCAATCGCGCTATATCGAAGCGCTGATTGTTCCAAAAGGGCAAAAGCCGGTCCGCGTCGCTTCGCTCTATGCGCCGAATGGTAATCCGCTTGGTACCGAGAAGTTTCCCTACAAACTCGATTTTCTGGATGCCTTGATTGCGCATGCCAAGAAATTACTTGAGTCTGAGGAGCGCTTCGTGATCGCTGGCGATTACAACATCATTCCGCAAGCAGCTGATGCAGAACATCCAGATCTTTGGGTGAATGATGCGCTCTATCGCCCTGAATCGCGCGCGAAATGGCAAGAGCTTCTTGCGCTCGGATTAACGGACGCCCTTCGTGCTACAAGTGACGCAAAGAAGCTTTATACGTTCTGGGATTATCAAGCCGGCGCATGGCAAAAGAACAATGGTATTCGCATCGATCATCTTGTGCTGTCACCACAAGCAGCCGATGGATTAAAATCATCAGCAATCGATTCTCATGTACGCGGATGGGAAAAGCCATCCGACCATGTGCCCGTGAGAATTGACCTCGAATTTTAAATTGAAATTATTGGACAAGCTGAGAGCAAACAGCTCTATTTTGCACGCTTCACGCGTTGCGAGACATAAGCGGTGGCCGCAAACCGATCAGCATCAGTTGCCTTTTCCATCGCTTCTTCATGCGCATCAATAATCCACGCATCTGTTTGCGGATCGGCGCCTGTGCGCGCAACACTCAGCCACATGAGACCCCGCGCGCGTTGTTTCATTCCGGCTTCCCCTGAAAACAACAATTGGCCGAGTTGAGCTTGCGCGATCCGATTGCCTTTTTCAGCGGAAAGACTGAGCCAGCGCACCGCCTGCTTCATATCTTTCGCGCCGCCGATACCTTCAAGATGTAAACGCGCGAGAATGAGCTGCGCTTGCGCATCACCGAAATAACTTGCCGAATAGGTAAACATTTCTCTCGCGCGCGCCGGGTTAGCTTTCACGGCGCTGTTCGGAATGCCGTTGAGATAATAAGAACCCAATGCAACAAAGGCATTGGAAATAAAAGGCGCCGTTGGTGAGTCAGGCGATTCATCGGCATGACGGTCACATACTTTTGAAAAGGTTTCGAACGCACGCAGATCATCGCGCGGCACACCATCACCTTCTGCATACATGCGCGCCAATTTCCATTGCGCCGGCGCATGGCCTTGATCAGCAGCAAACTCTAGCGACTTAACCGCTTCGTCTTTATTGCCTGCGATATAAGACCGGATGGCATTGCGTGTTGCGTCAACAACAGAACTTAATGCCTCAAGTGGCGCCTTGGCGAGGTCGGCGGTGCTTGGCGGACCATCAGCCGTTTCGGCAGACGCATTCTGCTCATCATCACTTTTGAGCGTATCGCTCGGCGTTACAATCGAAGACGCCGCTTTCGCGGTCTTCATTGACTCAGAGCCAGATTCATCTTGATCAGATGTTGTACCCGGGTTTTGTAAGGAAACAGTCGACTGGCTCGTGCTGCGATCAAGAGCATAGGCTCTATTGTTGAAAGTCCCGCCGGCTAGAATCATAGCTGGCAGGACAATCATCAAACCAAGTTTTATGGTCTCAAATATCCGCATAGACGAATTTTTCACCCTTACCGCCCGGATGGGTCACCGCGCCGTCTCGTGCAGACCCAACAGTCTGCGCATATTTCCAAATCGCGCCCGATCCATATTCATGTTCGCGCGACTTCCAGTCTTTTTTACGGCGAGCCAATTCATCATCAGATAAATCGACAGACAAAATGCCCTTGATGGCATCCAGATGGATGACGTCGCCATCTTTCAAGAGCGCGATCGGGCCTCCGACGGCCGCTTCAGGACCAACATGGCCTACACAAAATCCGCGCGTCGCGCCCGAGAATCGGCCATCGGTGATAAGCGCCACTTTGTCGCCCATACCTTGCCCATAAAGCGCCGCTGTTGTGGCAAGCATTTCACGCATGCCAGGACCACCGCGTGGTCCCTCATAACGAATAACCAGCACTTCGCCTTCTTTGTATTGGCGCTTTGTTACCGCTTCGAAGCAGGCTTCTTCATTATCGAAGACACGTGCCGGACCGGTGAACACCTGCTTCTCAACCGGCATACCCGCGACTTTCACAATCGCGCCTTCAGGAGCGAGATTGCCTTTAAGGCCAACAACACCGCCGGTCACTGTCAAAGGCTTGTTCGCAGGATAAACGACATCCTGATCCGGATTCCATTTCACACTCGCCATATTCTCAGCAATCGTACGACCGGTGACAGTCATGCAATCGCCATGCAGATAACCATGATCGAGCAAGGTTTTCATGAGAAGCGGAATGCCACCGACTTCAAACATGTCTTTCGCGACATATTTACCGCCTGGCTTCAAATCGGCGATGTAAGGCGTCTTCTTGAAAATTTCAGCGACGTCGAACAAATCAAATTCGATGCCCGCTTCATGCGCAATGGCAGGAAGATGCAGGGCTGCGTTTGTCGAACCACCTGAAGCTGCAACAACAGTCGCCGCATTCTCGAGTGCTTTACGAGTCACAATATCGCGCGGGCGAATATTTTTCGCGATGAGATCCATAATCATCTCACCCGCTGTGCGGCAGAATTGTTCACGAATTTCATAAGGTGCTGGTGCACCGGCTGAATAAGGAAGCGCAAGACCAATCGCTTCTGAAACGGTGGCCATTGTGTTCGCCGTGAATTGCGCGCCGCAAGCACCTGATGAAGGGCACGCTACAGCCTCGAGTTCGTAGAGATCCT
>CANGSG010000067.1 GCA_947456435.1 Hyphomicrobiales bacterium | reverse complement strand
GCGCTTCGGCATGAACGCGTTTGTCACCGGCAGCAATGATTTTACCGCCTTGTGTCGCGGGCTTTCCATCCCACGTCGTCATGATGCCACCCGCGCCTTCAATGATCGGGATGAGCGCCACAACATCATAGGGTTTGAGATTGGCTTCGATCACAACGTCGATAAAACCTGCTGCAACCATACAATAAGCATAGCAATCATAACCAAACCGCGTGAGTCGTGCGGCTGCCTCAACGCGTTCAAAAGCTTCCCGTTCCGAAGCATCAAACATTGTCACGGATGTGCATGATAAAGTGGCGTCTTTGAGAGATGCGCAGGAGCGCGCTTTGAGTGTGCGTTCACCTTGTGGTGATTTCAAAGTGGCTTTACCGCCATCACCAAAGAAACGTTCTTTTGTGAAAGGTTGGTTCATCATGCCGTAAGCGGCGGAACCATTGCGCGTTAAGCCGATCAATGTACCCCACAAGGGCAAGCCGGAAATAAAAGCTTTCGTCCCATCAATCGGATCAAGAACCCAGACAAATTCAGCATCCGCATTTTCAGAGCCGAACTCCTCACCAACAATGCCGTGATGAGGAAATACTTCGCGAATACGCTTGCGCATGACCGCTTCGCTCGCGCGATCGGCCTCTGTCACGGGATCAAAGAGGCCGCCTTCGTTTTTATCGGTTGCTGAAAGCGATGAACGGAAAAACGGAAGAATGGCCGCGCCGGACAATGTGGCGAGCTCATCAACAAAGGCCGAAAAATCGACAGCGGTCATGGTTGGTATCCTGATCGGGCAATAACCCTATCTACGCGGGGAAGTCCGGCTCTGGCAAATGTCTCGCGAACCCGGCCTCTCAACACCCCTATGTCCGAAAGGTGAGCCAGTAAATGCAGCTATCTGTTTTTTGCATATCGAAACTAAGTTTATGATTTAATTAACTAATTTTATCAGGTTTCGTTGATTTGTCTGATAAATTATCTAAATTTGCTCACATCGCCCTTGCTTTTTGTGCAGTGCACATTCATATTGTTGCAATGCGATATCGCTGTATCAGCGATCTCGCCTGCCCTTCTTGGGCGTTTCCTCCCTAGACTTAGGCCGCCATCATGGCGGCCTCTTTTTTTGTCGGGCGCTCTGGGCCGCCATCATGGCGGCCTCTTTTTTTGTCGGGCGCTCTGGGCCGCCATCATGGCGGCCTCTTTTTTTGTTGGGCGCTTTGGGCCGCCATCATGGCTGCCTCTTTTTTTGTCGGGCGCTTTGGACCGCTCTTCTAAGCCGTCGTCTATTCGGCCGCGAGACGCTCTGGGCGCATGAAATCCGCAACGAAACCGGCGAGGTCATGGGCCATGCCCGCGAGGTCTGATTTCACCCGCTCAAAATTGGGCAAACGCTCCATCCGTCGCTCGTCCATATACAGCGCGCGATTAACCTCGATCTGCAGTGCGTGAACGCCGCTTGAAGGTACGCCGTGATGTTCTGTTATAAACCCGCCCGCATAGGGCCGGTTGCGCGCCACTTGATAACCGCAACCACGGAGATAGGCTTCAATCTGATCGGGGATTTCGGGATCGGCGCTGGTGCCGAACCGGTCACCGATGACGATATCGCAGCGATAGCTTTCCGACCGCGTGACGGCCGCAGACGGCATCGAGTGGCAATCGACCAATAAAGCAAAGCCGTGCCGGCGATGCGCCGTTGTCAGCTGGCGCGAAAGCGCGCGGTGATAGGGCTTATAGAGACATTCGATCCGGTCGAAGGCTTCGGCAAGTGACAGAGCACTTTTATAGATTTCCTGTCCATCCCCGACTGTACGCGGAATAGTGCCAAGCCCGCTCGCGACCCGTAAAGAGGCCGTGTTGACATAGGGCGGCAGCCGCTCGGAGAACATTTTCGGATCGAGCTCATAGGGTTCTCGATTGACGTCGCAATAAGCGCGCGGAAACTCCACCGACATAAAAGAGGCGCCGGCCTCAACGACGTTTGCAAAGAGATGATCCACATCCATATCTTCCGACCGCCGGAGAGCCAGCGGATCAAGCCGCGACGATGCCAGAAACGCGTCGGGATAGGTCCGTCCCGAATGGGGGGAATTGAATAATAAGGCCGAGGGGCCGCTCTCCGGATGCCGGATCCGGAAGGGGGGATCAAAAAATTGCTCGGGGCCGATTGTCATGATGGTTCTTGAAAATCCTCAGCGGCCGCGCGTCTTGGCTTCGATATGGTAAATCTGCGCTTATCCCGACGCGCTGTCTATAAGGGCGAAACGTCGCGCGGACTCAAGACCTTCACGGGTTATTTACCGGTTTCGGGTTTGATGCGCCCGAGATTACGGGGGCAGATGATGATCGACCAGGCGCTCACACGGCGCATCCTCTTAGCCGAGGACGACAATGACATGCGCAAGTTCCTTGTTCGTGCGCTCGAACAGGCCGGATTTCAGGTGGCGTCCTTCGATAATGGGCTTTCTGCCTATAATCGGCTGCGCGAAGAGCCCTTTGAGCTGCTTTTGACCGATATTGTCATGCCGGAGATGGATGGGATCGAGCTGGCGCGCCGCGCCACCGAACTCGACCCCGATATCAAAGTGATGTTTATCACCGGTTTTGCGGCGGTAGCTCTTAATCCGGACTCGGAAGCCCCAAAAGACGCTAAAATCCTCTCGAAACCCTTCCATCTCAAGGATCTTGTCCATGAGGTCGAAAAGCTGCTCGAGGCGGCATAACCGGCCCGAGACGGCATTTTTTGGCGTCCGCCCGCTTGCATCGGCAAGTCCCAGTCGGTATAGGCACGCGACACCTTCGTGGGGGCTTCCCCTGTGACGGGCGCGTAGCTCAGCGGTAGAGCACTACGTTGACATCGTAGGGGTCACAGGTTCGATCCCTGTCGCGCCCACCATTTGGTGATGGAATTTAATCGGGTTTGCCGCGAAAGCGCGTAAATCTGAAGGGACTTAAACGGTAATCGCGGCTTCGGCCGCATGAATATGGGAATAAAGCGATGAAGATCCGCAACAGCCTCAAGAGCCTCCGCGAGCGCCATCGCGACAACCAGCTGGTTCGCCGCAAGGGCCGCGTTTACATCATCAACAAGACCCAGAAGCGCTACAAGGCGCGTCAGGGCTGAGTGATGCGCCCGACGCTCATCTGAGCGTCGCATCGATCCTGACTATTTTAAGATTGCTTCAAGCCCCGTTCACGCGGGGCTTTTTGCGTTGGAGGGGTAAAGCATCGGACATGATATTGGTGTCATCATGAAAAAACCGATATTCAATCTAATCATAAACGCGCATTAAATCAGTATCGAAGACAAAGAGCTAAACAATGAGCTCCATATAAAGGATCACCTTGATGAGCGCGAAGACGGTTGCTGTGGCTTTCTTGTTGGCCTTGCCTAGTTGGTCAGGCGCATTTGCCGATTCAAAATGCAGCATGGATATGACTCCCATGTCTCATGCCGCGCATATGTCGCCTTTCACCCAATCCTATATGAAAGCCATGTGCGACATGATGGAGGATATGAACAAATTTCCGATGAATGGAGATGCGTCGCATGATTTTGCAGCCTCCATGATCCCCCATCATAAAGCGGCGGTTGATATGGCAAGAACACTCCTCAAAGATCCGAAGGCGGATGCAGCATTGCGCAAGATGGCCGAAAATATCATCGCATCACAAAGCGCAGAAATTGCTGAACTTGAAGCCTATCTCAAAGCGTATCCTTGAGAATTTTTTTGAAAGCCCTCCTCATGTGGGGCTTTTTGAAATTTCTTACATAATCCTCTTGGAGGTAGGCCGTGCCTTACATCTCTATAACGGGTCTTAAAATGAAGAGCCCTCTTCACGCTCCCCGGTTTTGGTGGCACGCCATTCGATCAATGGCGCAGGCGCAGCGCGATCCGAATTGCCAATTGGCTATCGCAAAGCAGATCAACGGCATCGCGCATACGATAACGGTCTGGAATAATCGCAAAGACATGCTGGCTTTTTTGATGAGCGGATCTCATCGCGAAGCGATGCGTGTATTTCCCAAAATTGGAACCGGTTACGGTTTTGGCATTGAGAGGGAGTCTGTGCCCTCTTGGGATGAAGCTCATCAGCTTTGGATTTCGAGGGGAAGCGACTCCAAACCCATAGCGCCCAAAGCAATGTAACGATGCCTAAGGCGTTCAAGTGACCGTCGTGTCCATCCTCGCTCTGATAAGGCAGCTTGAAAGCTCTTTTTAAGGGTGCTTTTGCTGCGATGCAGCGTTGTTAGCAGGTCGGCGGAGGGAGCGTTTTTGGACATTTATCGGAGTTTCCTCTAGCGTTGACCCAACTTGATCGGGCCGGGCTTGTTCGGCTCAAATGAATTGAGTTGTTTCGTGTTGGCGTGGTGAAAGTAAACAGGAGAGTTGAGTATGTGTTTTGAATGCGTAAAAATAAGTCGTCGTAAATTCATGAGCTATGCAGCCGCCGGTGCGGCGGCCGCGGGTTATTGGACAGTCGGAGGCGCATTGAGCCCAAGCTTTGCGAAGACCAGCATGAGTGCTGATGAGGCTCTCGCTAAGTTAAAAGCAGGCAATCAGAAATTTGTAAGCGCACCGCAACTTTGTGCCGCTGAATTGACTAATAATCGCTCTGCAGTTGCCAAGGGACAATCACCGTGGGCAACCATCTTGACATGCGCTGATAGCCGCGTGTCTCCGGAACTGATTTTCGGTGGTGTTGGTCTTGGTGAACTTTTTGTTTGCCGTAACGCCGGTAACGTCGCTGATACCGCCGTGATGGGCACGATTGAATATGGGGCTGAACATCTTGGCTCACCTCTTGTTGTTGTGATGGGCCACAGCCGTTGTGGTGCGGTTCAAGCCGCCTGTGACGTCGTCGAAAAAGATGCAAAATTGCCGGGCTCAATTAAGCCAATGGTTGATGCAATTGTGCCTGCTGCAAAAGCAATGAAGGGTAAAAGCGGCGATTTTGTCGACCTTTCTGTCCGTGAAAATGCTCGGTTGAATGCGCAGAAGGTGATGGCTGAAAGCGAGATCGTGAAAGAGCTCGCTCATGGCGGCAAGCTCAAGGTTGTTTATGCACGTTATGATCTTGATACAGGTGCAGTCGAATTTCTAGGTTAACCTCCACTATGAAATAAGAAATAGAAAAGCTCCGCGAAAGCGGAGCTTTTTGATTTTTTAGAGGCAAGGCGATTGGGTTAAGTGGAACGCGCCTATTTCTCATTTGTTACAAAGGTTACTCTTAAAGCTTGGTCGCGATAGGCCTTCATAAGCTTGAGACCATTTTGTGTCAGAGCATAGTGCTTCTGTCGACGATCAACGGTACTTTCATTGACATCGATCAGTTCTTCATCAACCAAAGTGTTTAGATAACCGCGCATGGTAATGCGATCGAGCTTGAAATAGCTGAGAAGCGTCTTGCGATCAGTCGTTGTTTTGCTGAGCAACAAGATCAGCATGATCCGAAGCCGAATATCCGTCTCGGCGCCAATCGTATCGGATTCAACAGCAGAGAGCCGCAGTCGCCAATGCGCGAATGATGTCAGATCCATAATTCTTGGCGACCTTGCTTCCAGACCCCGCGACTTAGGAAGGGCTGGTCACCCATGAAAAGGATATTTTATAGCTCTTATTCAATGAGTGATAACACGAGATCGTAGCACGCAGTAATGCTCATTCCCGAGTGAGAACTGCGTAAAGGGGCAAGGGTAAGAGAGAATAATCTTCTCTATAGGAGCAATAAATTGACCTTAATCAGTGTTTTTTATTAGATTTGTAGACAATAGCTAACTTTGTTGTTTCACGTCGAATTGACGCTATGGAAGCTCATCGGCATTTGCAGATAAAGATTGTGTAAACTCATATTAAGGAATAGGTATTATCCCTACATCACGCTGACGTCGTTGAAGATCACACCAATTTGGTACCCCCCCCTCAGAGACCGAGGGCGATTTGGCCAAGATTAAGGTTTCGCATATGGGGTCAGGGAAGGGCGATAGCGACGACAATGTCGTATCGATCTTTGATCGCGGTGCCCATCACGACTCGCGATATCGCGGTATTCTGGAAAGTCAGGATCTTAAGTTCCAAAGTCTGGTTGAGCTCTACCTCAGTAAGGTCGGGAGTCAGAAGCCAGACAGCGAGCGATCAAAGAACGAGATCGGCATGGCGATCATGAAATATGAAACGAAGGCTCAGATGGATCTTCTGATTAAATTCGCCATTTTGGAAATTGCCTTGGGGTATGGTTCGTCATCCACCAATGATCACCTCGGCCATGAAAATCTTTTGTGCATCTATTTCAAAAAATCCATGATCGATTTCATGGATGCTCGTCTGCGCGCTGCCGAGTGAGGGCCGCGCCCTCTGGCGCAGACATAGATGAGCCGTCAGTTTTGGGTGCACCTTGTTATCTTTCCGTCCGGGGCGGCCTGTGTTAAGCAGCGGCCATGGTTCAGCAGCTTATTAGTCTTCTCGATTGGTTCGGGATCTGTATCTTCTCTGTAACAGGCGCTTTGGTAGCCTCGCGCAAAGAGATGGACATCGTCGGCTTTGCGTTGCTTGGAAGCGTTACGGGCATTGGCGGCGGCACTATTCGTGACGTTTTGCTGGGTGTGCAGCCGATCTTTTGGGTCGAGCACCCGGCCTATCTCGTTGCCTGCGTTCTCGTCGCAGCCGCCACTTTTTTCTTCGCTCATATCCTTAATCATCGCTATCGCTCACTGCTTTGGCTTGATGCCGTGGGCCTCGCGCTTTTTGCGGTCACAGGCGCGGGGAGTGCGCTCGCTCATGGCGCGAGCCCCGTTATTGCCGTGGCGATGGGTGTTGCGAGCGCGACTTTTGGCGGCATTATTCGCGATATTCTTGGCGGTGAAAGCCCGCTCATTTTGCGTCAGGAAATTTACATCTCGGCCGCATTGGTCGGGGCTCTTGTCTATGTTCTTTTAACAGGCTGGGGCTTTAACGCTGATGGCGCCGTGTTTGCTGGGTTTATGGCAGGTTTTGGATTGCGGGCCATGGCGCTCTATTGGCGGCTGAGCTTGCCCCGCTACCGTGCCCGTAGCGGATCTGAGGACTCTGATTGAGCGTTGGCGGCTTTTCCCGGAAAGCGAAGGGCTCATCATCTGGTCAAGATTGCAATCTGGCGTGATCCGTCGCGTCACCAGCGCGTAGAAAGAGCTCAGCCGCCTTATCAAGTGACAAGTGAGAGATGACATGACGGCGACGCTATGGCCATCTTCGCGCTTTCCGCCGACACGAGCCGCTGGTTTACAGCGACTATCGGACTTTGTGCCCCACGCCGGCGCTCATTATGCGGCGCGGCGCAACACGGATTATGGGCCCCAAAAGCCAGCCTCGGTGTCGCGCCTTTCGCCCTATCTCCGCTATCGTTTGATCACGGAAGAGGAGACCGTTCGCGCGGTGCTTCAAAATCATTCATTCGAAGCGGCTGAAAAATTTATTCAGGAAGTTCTTTGGCGCACTTATTGGAAGGGCTGGCTCGAGATGCGCCCTCAAGTCTGGCAAGCCTATCAGCGCCACCATGAGGTCCTGAAGGAGAAACATCAGCACGATCCAATTCTGCAGGCGGCGGAGCAGGGGGAAACCGGAATCGACGGCTTTGATGAGTGGGTCAAGGAGCTTGTGCAAACGGGCTATCTCCATAATCACGCGCGTATGTGGTTTGCGTCGATCTGGATTTTCACGTTGAAACTTCCCTGGGTTTTGGGCGCAGCGTTTTTTCTTCGCCATCTTCTCGATGCGGATGCCGCCAGTAATACGTTGTCATGGCGATGGGTGGCGGGCTTGCAAACGCCAGGCAAAACCTATCTGGCCACCACCGAGAATATAGCTCGTTTTACGGATGGGCGTTTCGCACCCAAAGGTCTGGCCTTGCACGCCGAAGCGCTCGTCGAGCCGCCCCTCGCAGCACCCCAACCTCTCCGCGCTTTAAAATCCTTCGATCCACAAGCGTCTACGCTTCTCTTGGTGCATCCAGATGATCTTCATCCGGAATCAATACTGCCAAGAGATGGAACCATAAAAGCCATCGCGTTCGTGAATGATCGTCGATTCTTCTGGGGTGAAAACGCTTATCAGTTTATCGCCTCATGTGAGGGGGATATCAAAGAGCGAATCGCGCAACACTATGGCTGTCAGCCCACGTCGATCTCAAGGGATGAGGTTGAAAAGGTAATCGATTATGCCAAGAATAAAAATATTAAGCAGATAATGACACCCTTTGCGCCGCAGGGTTTAATTTCTGCATGGCTTGGTTCCCTCGAATCAATGTTCAACCAAGCGGGCGTTTCATTAGTCTTCCGCAGACGTCACTGGGATGAGACATTCTGGCCTTACGCTACAAAAGGATTTTTTCCTTTCAAAGAGAATATTCCCTCACTTCTTCGTGCGCGAGGGATTTCATAATTCGGTTTTAAAGACCCTTCATTATGCGTGGATATACGACCCTTTCATCGTAACGGCGCTACGAAAAGTTTTATGAGCTAAACAGGACGACGATGACGAGTTTCAGTTTTGAGATGACACAGACGGCCATTATTCGAACAAAGCTTCTCACGCTGAGCGGCGCGCTTCCCTTCCTTGGTGCGCTTGCGCTCCCGTTCTTTCCGCTTGCGCCTTTTGATGCTGCCCACATCGCTTCGACATATGCAGCTTTGATCATCGCATTTTTAAGTGGGACGCAATGGGGTTTGTTCCTTGTTGTGAGCGGCACGTCACCGGTCAATCTAATGATCCAGAGCAATCTGGTCACACTCGCCGCCTGGGCCGGATTGCTGCTGCTTCCCGCTACTGGCACTCTTGTACTTGATGCGCTATGTTTTGCGTACTTACTATTTTTGGATTATCGGCTTTTCAAATCCGGCATTCTTCCTCTTTGGTATTTTTCGCTGCGTCGGCTTGTGACGCTGATTGTTGTTGGCGCCTTGCTGGCTTTAACGGGCATCCTCTCTCACTCGAACCCGTCGCTTTAAGGTGATCGATATTGGTTTTACACTTTTTTGATTGGATAAGACTCTTATGAAAACGCAAATTGTTGTTGTCGGTGGTGGTGCAGGTGGTCTTCATCTCGTTCGGCTGTTAGGCGCGCGCTTAGGGCGCGATGAGTATGATGTGATTCTTGTTGAACGGAATCATACGCATATTTGGAAGCCTCTTTTGCATGAGGTGGCGACCGGCTCTCTTGACGCTAATCTCGACGAAGTCGGTTACCGCAGTCATGGCCACCGTTGGAATTATCGTTTCTTTTATGGCTCGCTTGAAAATATTGACCGGGAATCGCGCGAAGTAATCATTGCACCGATTAAAGATGAAGACGGCTCGGAGCTCATTTCTCGTCATCGTATCCGCTATGATTATCTTGTGCTGGCCTTTGGCGGGATGTCGAATGACTTCGGAATTCAGGGTGTAAAAGATCATTGTCTCTTTCTCGATAATCGCGAGCAAGCAGATCGCTTTCGGCAAAAGCTTTTGAACAATTGCCTGCGCGTCTCGCGGAGCTTGGAGGCTGATCCACAATCAGATGCTTTCGTTAAAGTGGCTATCGTTGGCGGTGGGGCAACGGGCGTCGAGCTCGCTGCTGAATTATTTAACGCAGCTGCGGGCTTAAGGCATTATGGTCTTGAAGTTTTTGACGAAGAGCGGTTGCAGGTGACATTGGTTGAAGCGGGTCCGCGTATTTTGCCGGCTTTGCCCGAAGGGATCGCAGCGTCGGCACGACGCGAGCTTGAAGTGCTGGGCGTCAATGTATTGGCGTCAACCCAAATCGCGCGTGTTACTGAGGAAGGTCTCGTTACAAAGGACGGAAAAATTATCGAAGCCGATTTGAAATTATGGGCTGCGGGCGTGAAGGGTACTGATCTCGTGGATCACCTTCATGGCTTTGAGGTCACTCCGGCGCGGCAGATCAAGGTCCGTCCTACCCTTCAAACAACAATTGATGATCGTATCTTTGCGATTGGTGATTGTGCATTCTTCAAGCCGGAAGACGCTGAACGTCCTATTCCCCCGCGGGCGCAATCGGCGGCCCAAATGGCGATTACGGCCTATCAAAATATCGTCGCCATGATCACGAAGCGTCCGTTGAAGCCGTTTATTTATCGCGATTATGGTTCGCTCGTATCTTTGAGCCGCTTTTCAACAGTCGGCAGTTTGATGGG
>CANGSG010000066.1 GCA_947456435.1 Hyphomicrobiales bacterium | reverse complement strand
CCGATGGTGGACAGAACCACAGCCGACAAGACGAGCAACACGCTGGTGAATTTGTTGAACTGCGCGAGCAGAATCGCGAAGATCAAGAACATCGCCGTACCAAAGGCCTTCGATAGGAAGGCGCCGGCCTTGGCGCGTTCTTCGTCTTCGCCCTTCAGTTTGAAGGTGACGCCCGGACCAAGATCAAGTTTCGAAAGCGTATCGACAACCTTTTGCTGCACCACGGCCGATTGAACGCCTTCGGTGACATTGGCTGATACCGTGATCACACGACTGCCGGCAACACGATTAAGTTGGCCGACGCGTGGGCTTGGTGTGCGCGTGACGAAATTGCCAATCGGGACCGAGCCCGCTTGTGTGTTGATACGCAACTCTTCGATATCATCCAATGTACGCTTGTCTTCCGGAAAGCGTAAAATGAGATCAACCGATTTATCGGTGTCGTTCGGGCGATATTCAGAAATCTTGACGCCATTGGTAACAAGCTGCAACGCGGCGCCCACGCTCGTGGCACTCGCACCATATTTTGCCGCTTCGGCCTTATCGACATTGATCGTCCAATCAATGCCGGGAAGCGGCAAGCCATTATCAAGATCGCGCACATCGGGGATGGCCTCGAGTGCTGTTGCGACTTTCTTGGCTGCAGGCGTGAGATAAGCCGGATCAATGGCCGATAGCTGCACTTGGATCGCTTTGCCTGTGGGAGGCCCACCTTTGGGTGCTGTGACTTCAATCGATACACCCGCAATATCCGCCGTATTGGTGCGAATTTCCTCCATGATCACATGGGCGGGACGACGATGCTGCCAATCAACAAATTCAAACTGAATTGAGCCTACAGTATCCTCGCTGACTTCGCTTGATCCTTTTTGACCTTCGCCGGAACGCGCATAGACCGTTTTCAGTTCCTTCATGGGAAGGACACGTTCCTCGACGCGCCGCACCATTTCATCTTTTTCTGTAATCGACAGATTACCGCGCGCATGGATTTGAACGATGCCGTAATCGGGCTCTACATTCGGGAAAAACTCAACGCCCTTACCAAACACGCCATATGATTTTATAACGGCAACCAGAAGGAAGAGTGTTGCGGCCAAAGTGAGCCCAGGATGGGCCACACAAAAGCGTACAACGCGCATATAGAGGCCTTTTTCCTTCGCACGATCATCATGTGGATGCTCAGCCGCTTTACCGAGCAATGCGCCCAGCGTAGGCGTAAAAAAGAGTGCGACCACAAGCGAGGCGGAGAGCGTCGCGATCAAGGTAAGCGGCATATATTTCATGAACTGGCCGACAATGCCGGGCCAGAACAAGAGGGGCGAGAACGCCGCCACACGCGTGAGCGTTGCCGCGATGACCGGACCAGCCATACGCTTCGCGGCCATCGAGAACGCGAGTTTCGGTTCCACACCTTCAGCAAGACGACGCTCTGCATATTCGGAAACAATAATCGCATCATCAACCAACATGCCGACTGCGAGAATAAGAGAAAAGAGAACGACGATATTGACGGTGAGCCCCGCCATTTGCAGCGCAAGAATACCCGCAAGGAATGAGCCTGGAATTGCGATGCCGATGAACAGAGACGGACGACCGCCCAGAACAAACATCATGATCACAAGCACAAGCAGCACCGCGGTGACAACGCTGTTTTGCAGTTCATGCAACATGTCACGAATAGTTTTCGATTTATCCTGACTGAATGTGACCGAAACCGTCGCTGGCCATGATTTTTGCAATTCGCCAACGACATATTTTACAAGATCGACTGTTTCGATCAAATTTGAACCGGTGCGCTTCGATACTTCAATCGCAATTGCCGGCTTACCATTCACGCGTGTAATCGATGTTGCGTCCTTAAAGGTTGGACGCACTTCAGCAACATCACCGAGCATAACACTCGCGCCTGCCGATGCCGTGACGGGCAATTTCAAAATATCTTCAGGACGCTCAATTAGCGCAGGCACTTTAACGGCAAAGCGGCCAGTACCGCCTTCCAACGCGCCGGCCGCAACAAGGCTATTGGATTGCGCAACACCTCCGATGAGACCATCAAGACTGATCCCATAGCTCTTCATGAGCATAGGCTCGGCAATAATCTCAACAACTTCGTCGCGTGCGCCTTTCAAGTCAGCAGAAAGAACGCCAGGAATTGACTCGATGGCATTTTTAGCACCGCGCGCGATGCGCAACAAAGTGCGCTCGGGGACATCCCCGGTAAGGGCGACAACCAATACGGGAAAGAGGGAAAGATTAACTTCGCGCACCGCAGGTTGATCGGCGTCTTTCGGCAAATCGCGCTTCGCGTCATCAACCTTAGCACGCACATCTTGCACAGCTTTGGTTGAATCAAAACCGGCTTCAAATTCCAGAAGCACAAATCCGCCGCCTTCAAATGCGGTGGAGCGCATATCTTTTACATTCGCAACGGATTTGAGTTGCGTTTCCATGGGACGCAACAAAAGCCGCTCAGCATCCTCGGGGCTGATACCGCGTTGTGACAACTGTACATAGACGATCGGAACCTTGACATCAGGCTCCGCCTCTTTGGGGATAGTCGTGTAAGCGATGAATCCCGCGAGCAGCAAGAACGCCAGAAAAGCGAGCGTCAATCGCGCATGAGAGATTGCAAAATCAATGGGATTTTTCATGAGTTTTGGTCCCCGATGCTTGCGCTTTAACCGAGTTTCATCGGAACGGGTTCAACCACCTGCCCCTCTTTCACAAAGTCTTGTCCCTGCACAATGATTTGTGCACCTGGCTTAATACCCGACACATAGAGATAATCTGTCTGATCTTCGACGAGGCCCACGGGAACAAAGGCAACCTTATTGCCCTCTTCAACCACGCGGACACCCAGCTTACCTTCTGCAGAGAATGTCAAAGCGGAACGCGCCACTTTGGTTGCTTCAACTGGTGCAAGATAGAGCGTGACTTCAGCCGTCACACCATCAGCAATTTTACGCTCAGGATTCGCTAGGCTCACATCAATCCGATAGGTGCGCGTTTGCGGACTTGCGCGATTTGAAATGAAGCGCACGGTACCTGGCGCTTCAGCGCCACCAATCAAGCGTACATCGGCCCGATCACCGACTTTCACGCCTGACAAACGTCGTTCAGAAATTTCAACGACCGCAAGCATAGGATCAAGCGACATCACTTCAGCAACTGGTGCGCCGGGCTGTAAGCTTTGACCTAAAGTTGCTGGAACTTCATTGATGATTCCCGATACAGGCGCGAGCACCGTACCCCGATCACGCTCAGCCTCGGCCTGTGCCAATTGTGCCTGCGCGCCCTTTAAATCGGCTTCGAATTGCGCAAGGCCCAATTTAGCAAGGTTGCCGCTTTCGACGAGCACGCGCTTTGCTTCATATTCTTTTTGACGTTGTTCAAGACGCGCTTGCGCCTGCTGCACATTTGACTCGCGTGCTTCATCCGACAGGACAGCAATCACATCGCCTTGCTTGACGGCTGAACCACGACGAACAGGCAGTTCGGTCACAACGCCGCTTGTCCGGGCAATCGCCATCGTGCGGACATCGGCCTCGGTTCGACCAGACAAAGTGAGTTTGCGTGAGCGTGGCTCAACCACGGCTGGCAAAATAGATACCTGGAAAGGTTTGGTTTCCACGACCTTGGTCGTTGCGGGCGGCGCTTCCTTTTTGGTCAGGGCGCCCGAGGCAATCCAAGCGACTGCGGCGACGACAAGAAGGATGGCGGTGATACGGCTCCAAAGCATGGTCAGGTTCCTGTCAGCAAAGTTCTAAAGGCTTATAGGTCGAGAGGCGCAAGGGGTAAGAGAAACGGCCCCGCACAAGACAGCGCCAATCAGATCGAGAAGGGTCGCTACTTCGGTTTCACTTTCAAAATCAGGATCAAGCGCTTTTCGGCGGATGAGCCCGTCGGATAGGGTCAGGATCAGGCGCGCCACGGCATCAAGATCAATGTGAGCCAGAACGTCACCCTTTCGCCGTGCCTTTTCGCATACGGCGATAATGCCGCGTCGGACTTCCGCCTGCACGCCCCCGATAACTTCTGCAATTGCCGGGTTGCGTGCAGCTTCGCTCCAGATTTCGAGCGTAAGGACGGCTTTTTCTCTTGGTTTTTCAATAAAATGACGGCGGCCAAGCGTCCGGAACGCCCCCATCAGATCGCCTGTGCCATCAAGCGCGGCAAAATCGGCGGAAATTTCGGCCCGATCACGTTCGATCAAAGCGAGGATCAATGCGTCTTTTGAGGCAAAATAGCGGTAAAGATTACCGGGAACCATGCCCGCCTCACCCGCGACATCCTGCATGGTTGTCCGATGAAAGCCCGAACGCGTGAAACAGGCTTCCGCCGCATCGAGGATTTGCGGACGGCGATCCAAATGGCGTGGGGCCCGAGCGAGAGACATGGGAGCACGCAATTAGTGAATGAACATTCATTCGTCAACTAACCGGCGGTTGTGAACCCCTACGCGTTTTGCGCGCTATCGGGCTGCGCTGTGGAGGATTAGCCTGAGCCCGGCTTTCAAAGCCGCTCAGAAGGGGGCCATAATGCGTTGGTCGATTGATCTTGGACGAATCGCCGGAACCGCCATCCGCGTTCATGTCACCTTCCTGATCTTCCTCGCCTTTATCGGCATTCTGGCCTATCGCGCTAATGGGCCGGAAGCCGCTTGGGACACACTCGCTTTCATTGTTCTTATTTTTATCTGCGTTGTCGCGCATGAATTTGGTCACGTATTGATGGCGCGCCAATTCGGCGCCCGAACGCGCGATGTCACCCTCTTCCCCATCGGGGGCGTCGCGAATATGGAACGCGTGCCGGAAAAGCCGAGCCAAGAAATATTGGTTTCTCTTGCCGGTCCCTTAGTCAATCTCACCATCGCTGTTGGCTTGATGCTGTGGCTTGGTCACTCTTTGACCGAGCAAGATTTCAACACTATTGGCAATTCACAAGCGAGCCTTGCGCTCCGCATCGCCGCCGCCAATCTCATTTTGATGACGTTTAATCTTCTGCCGGCTTTTCCGATGGATGGCGGCCGCGTCTTGCGCGCCTTATTGGCGCTCAAATGGGGACGCTCCCATGCTACGAAAATTGCTGCCGGAATCGGACAGGTTTTTGCGTTCGGACTCGGCTTTCTTGGACTCTTTGGTAACCCATTCTTGCTGATCATCGCAGCGTTTATATTTATTGCCGCCGGCGCGGAAGCGGACGCCGCTGTTCTTCATGATAGCGCGCGCGATCTCTCCGTTAGCGAAGCAATGGTCACCGAATTCTCTGCACTTCATCCCGCTGATACGATGGGCGTAAGTATTGAAAGACTCATCCGCTCGAGCGATGAGATTTTTCCCGTGATCGACGAAACAGGCCGCGCCTTCGGTTTTGTGACCCGCATGAATATTCTCGGAGCCTTAACGGACAACAGCGATACCACACCTGTATCAGCCATCATGAATCCAATTGATGTTACGCTTTCGGAAAATGAAAATTTAGAAAGCGTTCTAACACGCTTTGAAAGCGGTGACGTGCCCGCGCTCATTGTTACGGGCGCGGATCAACGTGTAATCGGGATCATCACGCGCTCTTCAATCGCGCAAGCGATATTGGTACATACGGCGCGACCCGGTTGGCACAGTCATCGCGGCGGTTTGATCGCCGCGAGTCTACCGGGATTTCGAAAGAGTCCGCTGCGCTCTTAACCGCGACCCACGAGCGGCATTTTTGTTGCCATCACAGTAAGCGTCAGCACATTTGCATCAAGCGGAAGGCTTGCCATATAGACAACCGATTGCGCGACATATTCAACATTCATTGTCGGTTCGGGGCGAATTTCCAAATCAGCCTGCAACACGCCTGAATTCATTTTTGACGTCATATCGGTCGCGGCATTGCCAATATCGATCTGCCCACAAGCGATATCATATTTGCGGCCATCGAGGGCCGTCGATTTTGTGAGCCCCGTGATCGCGTGTTTGGTTGCCGTATAAGGCGCAGAATTCGGGCGCGGTGTTTGGGACGAAATCGAGCCGTTATTAATGATGCGTCCACCGCGCGGATTTTGGTCCTTCATCATGCGAAAGGCTTCTTGCGTGCACAAAAAGGCTGAAGTCAGATTAGCATTAAGAACCGTCTGCCATTGTTCGAATGTAAGGTCTTCGAGATTGATCGGTGGTGCATTGCTGCCGGCATTGTTGAATAACACATCAAGACGACCAAAGCGTTCCTTTGTTTTAGCAAAGAGATGCGCAACCGCTTTCGGATCACCAAGATCGGTTGATACGGCCAGTGTCGGCACCGCGTAAGCAGCGCCGAGCTTTACCGTTTCATCAAGCGCGTCTTGGCGACGTCCGGCCAAAACAACGCTATAGCCAGCCTTCATCATCGCCAACGTCACAGAACGACCGATGCCCGAACCAGCACCCGTGATCATTGCAATTTTGCCTTCACCGCTCATCTTATAATCCCGTCTTCATCAAAAAAATCAGTGAGATATTCACGCCGTCAGCCGCGCGAATGCGCGACCAAAGCGATCGAAAACATCATCAATCTGCTTTTCAGTGATGATCAGCGGCGGACAGAAGGCGATGATGTCGCCAATCGCGCGAATAATGAGACCTTCCTCGTGGCAAAGTTCTGCAAGTTTCAGCCCCGTTGCGCCTGGCTTTTCAAAACCTGCTTTCGTCTTCTTGTCCGAGACGAGCTCCATGGCGCCGATCATACCCACACCGCGCGTTTCACCAACGAGCGGATGATCTTTGAACGCATGAAGGCGCTCAAGGAAACGCGGGCTCAATTGCGGCACGCGTTCCATCAAACCGCGTTCTTCAATGATATCAAGATTTTCATTAGCAACTGCCATCGCCAAAGGATGACCCGATGTCGTAAAGCCGTGACCAAACACACCAATCTTCGCCGTGTTGTCAGCAATGACATTGTAGAGTTCATTGGTGAATACGATGGCCGCCAGAGGCACATAAGATGATGTGATCTGCTTCGAGCACACCATGATATCGGGTTCAATTCCGTAAGTCGTGCAGCCCCATGGCGTTCCTGTACGTCCGAAGCCGTTGATGACTTCATCGGCGATCAGCAGAATATCATATTTGCGGCATACAGCCTGAATCTTGGTCCAATAAGTACGCGGCGGTATGAAGACACCGCCAGCGCCCATGACGGGCTCACCAATGAACGCGGCCACCGTTTCAGGTCCTTCGGCGAGGATCTTATCTTCGAGCTCTTTGGCGAGTCGTGTCGCGAAATCTTCTTCGCTCTCATCGGGCTCCGCATTGCGCCAATGATGGGGGCAGCTTACATGTTTAAACTGCGGGAAGGGCAAATCGAAATCACGATGATTATTAGGCAAGCCGGTCAAGCTTGCCGACACCAATGTAATGCCGTGATAGGCTTTGATACGTGAAATGATTTTCTTCTTCTGCGGTCGACCAAGCGCATTGTTGTAATACCAAACCATTTTCACGACCGTATCATTCGCTTCTGATCCCGAATTCGTGAAATGGGCCTTACCCATTTTGCCGGGGGCCATCTTCACCATTCGCTCGGCGAGCGCGATCGCCTGCGGATGCGACTTATGTGAGAAGGAATGATAAAAAGGCAGCTCGCTCATTTGTTTGGCGGCCGCCTTGGCAAGACGCTCTTCACCAAAGCCGACGGCAACACTCCAGAGTCCGGCCATCGCTTCGATATATTCCTTACCTGCATCATCATAAACATGGATGCCTTTGCCATGCGTGATGATCATCGGTCCCACTTGTTCGTGACGACGCGCATTGGTGACAGGATGGAAATAAAATTCGATATCGCGTGCGGCGAGTGAATTTGGATTGGCGGTCATCATCGGCTCCGGTAAGGAAAAAAGTGCGGCACGATAGCTTGTAATGCGGCCAAAGAAAACCGCCGAGCTTTGCAGGAACGGTTAGGCCGCCGTGCCAAACCGACGCAGGACGCGCAATAAGCCACCCGCAACAAGGCCCCAAAAGGCGCCGCCAATCCCGAAAAGCGTCAATCCTGAAGCGGCCACAAGAAATGTAACAACCGCCGCTTCGCGCTCATGGGCATCTTGAACCGCCGCCATGAGCGCCGCACCAAAGGCACCAATCAGCGCGAGCCCTGCAACCGCTTCGATCAATACGGGCGGCGAAACCGCGATCAAAATCGTAGCTCCGCCTGCCAAGAAGCCGAAAAACACATAGAGAAGCCCCGCGGTAACACCGGCAACATAGCGTTTTGATGGATCGGGATGACAGTCAGGCCCTGCACAAATTGCTGCGGTGATGGCAGCAAGATTAACTGCATGGCCCCCAAAAGGCGCCGACAGCAAGGACAAGATACCCGTGACCGTAAAGAGCGGTCCCGGCTCCGGGCGATAATTGTGCACTGCGAGAACCGCAATGCCTGGAATGTTTTGTGATGCCATCGTCACAATGAACAGCGGAACCGCGATGCTGATAATCGCCGAAGCTGAAAATGCCGGCTCCATAAAAAGTGGTTCGGGCACCAGCGCAGAGAGCGCGATATGCGGCACCGTGCCCGATAAAACCAAGATGACAATCAGAACAACGACAGCCGCCGGAACGGCAAAGACGCGCTTGATACGGGCAACGACCGCCCACATGGCAATGATCGTCAATGCCGCAAGCGGCATTTGCGCCACCGCCGTCACAGGCGCAACGCAAAGATGAAGAAGTATGCCGGCAAGCATGGCATTGGCCAAGGCGGGAGGAATCGCACTCACGGCACGCCCCAGCGGTTTCCAAAGTCCCGCAACAATCAACAAAAGGGAAGAAACGAGAAATGCGCCGACAGCGGTTGAAAATCCGCCCGGTAAAACGCCTGTACTGGCGAGAAGCGCCGCGCCCGGTGTTGACCATGCAACGCTCACCGGCATGCGTGTTTTTAAACTCAGAATAATGCCCCCGAGTCCCATAGCGATCGATAACGCCATCAGACCTGATGCCGCCTCAGCTTCACTCGCCCCAACTGCTTTCAATCCTTGCACCACAACAGCGAATGAACTCGCAAAGCCCACGAAGGCTGCAAGCATGCCCGCTGCCACTGCGTGAAACGGAAAAGGGGAGCCGGTATGCGAAGCGCTTGAAGAAGACATCGGGCAATAACTTTAAGATCATTACAGATCTTTCGCATGTCGCATATCCCGCGATCCCTTGTCGAGAGGGGCGAGTTTAGTGCTTCAATCGATAAGCTGCGTAATCGCCCTTATGCGTGCACTGATCAAGATCAACGCGCAGATCGATTTCATTACCCATGATCACGCTCTAGCCCAAGATGGGGCTCTCACGATCAGGAGTTTTCGATGTCGCCTTTCCCGACCTTGCGCAGGGTCATTATTGCCGCACTCTTCCTGCTTCCCGCAGCCTCCCTCACGCCAGCCCTTGCCGCAGAACAGGGATGGGGTCCTGGGCATGAAATGATGTGGGGTGGTCCGACGCGCAATTGGTTCGGTTGGGGGGCGTCCGAAAAATATTGCGGTGATGCCGGCGCCCGTAATATTGACCGATTTTCGACTCTGGTTGAACGTCAGATTAAAGTAACGGACGCACAGAAGCCCGGGCTTGAAACATTAAGAACCGCTTTCCATACGGCGCTCGCCCAACTTCAACCCCTTTGTGAAAAGCCTCATAGCGGACGCTGGTCGCCGCTTGAGCGATTAACTGTGGCTGAATCCAATATGAATGCGATGATCACGGCCATTCATACCGTTCGTGGCCCGCTCGAGAGCTTTTACAATGAGCTCGATGAGAAACAGAAAAAGATACTCGACGAAATTCATCCCGACTGGCGTTCGCGCTTGCCGTGGGGCAAATAATTGTGCCTCAAACTTTTGGGCATGAAGGCAACGAGAGTGCGGTCATTGATCGCATTCTCCATGCCGCGATAGGCCGCGTAACGGGGGGCACATCGCCGATTGGCTTATCGCTTGCCCTTCTTGATTGGGCAACTCATCTCGCTGCTTCACCCGGTCGGTTGGTGGAACTTGCACGTTATGCAACTCTTGAAAGCTTGCGCGGCCTTGATCTCACTTTGAATGAAGCGCGTTCACAGGACGCAAGCGCACTCCCTCTCACGCATGATCGACGCTTTGCAAGTGACGCTTGGCGAAAACTCCCCTACTCTGCTTTGGCACGCCAGTTCATTGCCGCGCAAAGATTTTGGGATGAAGCCGTTAAAGTTCATGGTGT
>CANGSG010000065.1 GCA_947456435.1 Hyphomicrobiales bacterium | reverse complement strand
GATTAGTGCTACGGGTTGGGGCTATGCGCAGAATGAGAGCGATCTTGATCTGTGGGCCAAGACAATAAACGAAGGTCGGCTACCAATCCTTCGCGGTCTTGTTTTAAGTGCCGATGATCTCTTGCGTCGAGAAGTCATCGAAAAACTGATGTGTGATATGGCTGTCGATCTTGAAGCGGTGGCCGCACATCACGGCGTTGACCCGGCTATCTTTCTTGATGATCTTGATCGCTTGGAACCCTTAGAGAGAGAAGGTTTAGCAAATATCAAAGGTTGGATCGTCACCATTCCCTCTGAGGCACGTCTTGCGATGCGTACGGTTGCTTCCGCTTTTGACGCGTGGTTGACAACAGGCCAAAGCCGTCACGCCGCTGCCGTATAGACTCTTATATTAAAGCGAAGCCATAACAATCGCGACAATCGCTAGCATCGTTCCCGTGATGCGGTTGATACGTCGGCGTGCTGTTTCACTTGTAAAAAGGACGCGCGCTTTACTTGCCGCTGATGCATAAATCATCAAGCCCGTTGAGATCATGATGGCAATCGTAAAAGTAAGGATGATGTAATCACCAAAACTCAACATTGTCAGATTGAGCAGCGCAGGCAGAAGCGCAGCAAAAAACAAAATTGCTTTTGGATTGCTGATCGTCAGCGAATAGGTTGTTAAAAAGAGAGCCCATGGTGATTCCGATTGTGAAGGATCAGTGGTTCCCAAATCTGTCGAGATCGGGGCGGTCCATAAACCATACGCGAGATAGAGCAGATAGGCGGCGCCACCCCACCGCACGACGATGAGAATGGGCGCATAGGCTTCAGCGAGTGCGGCAAGCCCCGCAGCGGCGATAATGAACAAAGTTAAATCGCCAAAAATAAAACCGGCGACAAAAAACGGCATGCCGTGAAGGCCGCGTCCCAGTGCGCGCGCGATGATTGCAGCCAAACCCGGTCCCGGCGTGATCACCGCGATAAAGTAGGTTAGTGTAAAAATCAGATATTGCGATAAGGTCATGAAATAAGTTCAACCTGCCCCTGCGCCACCCCATAACGCTGTGTGGCCTCGGGCATCAAGGTAAAAGACGCGATGTCCGCGCCAGTCATAAAAACTTGCGAACCGAGCTGAGCCAATGTGTCGAACAGTGCCGCTCGTCTTTTCGGATCAAGATGCGCGGCAATTTCATCGAGAAGAATAATGGGCGCAATTCCACTCACATCAGCCACGAGCCGCGCATGCGCAAGAACAAGACCAATCAACAAGGCCTTTTGTTCGCCGGTTGATGCGCGGTCAGCGGCCACTGATTTTGGACCATGAATCACAATCAGATCGGCAGCTTGGGGTCCGATTAACGCGCGACCGGCTGCCCGATCCCGCGGGCGTTGGGTTTTTAACAGTGCACGAAACTCATCTTCAACATCAACCGCCGAACGATCAATGAGTGCGTTTTCAACCCAGCCTTCAAGTCTGATCTCAGCCCAAGGAAAAGGCGAAGCATCATCACGCATCGTATGGATCAATCCTGAGAGACGGCCAATCGCCTCTTGACGTGCGGCGGCAACGGCAATGCCCGTCTCGGCTACTTCCCGTTCAATCGCATCGAGCCACAGGGAATCGGGTGCAGGTTCTTCAAGTAATTTGTTACGCGTCCGTAACGCCCTCTCGAGACCTGAGACACGACTCGCATGGGCAGGATCAAGCGCCAGCACAAGACGATCAAGAAAGCGGCGGCGCTCTCCCGCCGCGCCAGAAAACAAACCATCCAGCGCCGGAGTTAGCCAAACGATCCGAATATGATCGGTAAAATGATGTGCCGATCCAACATTCGTACCATTGAGGCGGTAACGTCTCTGCTGAGAACCATCGTCCTCTTGAATGTCGAGACCGGTGCCTAACCGCCACTCATCATCTTGGTCGTGAACATTGACCGAAACAGCAAAGCCGCCCTGTCCATGTTCGCGCGCCATCTCTTCTAGATCGGCACGTCGAAGCCCGCGTCCCGGTGTGAAGAGCGATAAAGCTTCAAGAAGATTTGTTTTACCCGCGCCATTCTCGCCGACAAGAACGATCATCGACCCATCAAGGGTGAGATCGAGCATTGTATAGGATCGGAAATCCTGCAGAACGAGACGCGTGATCCGCGGTGTTCGAACAGCCGAAGACGCGCGCGAAAGATTTATGTCTGTCACACGCGCATCGGCATCAGAACATAAAGCGCGCTCGCGCCTTCGCGGTCCTGAATGAGGGTGGGGGAGCCGGAGTCTGCTAGTTTGATCAAAGCCGTATCGCCATCGAGCTCAGAGGCAATATCGAGAAGATAGCGCGCATTGAAACCGATCTCGAGTGCGGCCTGATCATAATCGACTTCGATTTCTTCGATCGCCGAACCCGATTCCGGATTGGTAACCGATAAAGTGAGTTTGCCGTCATTGACGGCCATTTTCACCGCGCGCGTGCGTTCTGATGAAATGGTCGACACACGATCAACCGCCGCCATGAAATCGGCCTTCTCAACGGTGAGCAATTTGTCATTTGCCGTTGGGATGACGCGTTGATAGTCGGGGAAGGTTCCATCGATCAATTTGGTCGTCAAAACAACTTCGCCGAGTGTGAGGCGAATTTTTGCGGCCGACACTTCGATCATAACATCGTCGCCACCGGCTTCGACCAGTTTCAAAATCTCATTGACGGCTTTGCGCGGAACAATAATGCCCGGCATTCCGGCTGATCCTTGCGGCGCATCAGCTTCGACACGCGCAAGACGATGGCCATCGGTTGCAACGGCGCGCAACATCGTGTGACCCATCACATCGATCGTGTGGAAGTAGATGCCATTAAGATAATAGCGGGTCTCTTCAGTCGAGATCGCAAATTGCGTCTTCTCGATGAGGCGGCGCAATTCGGCAGCCGGTAGGCTGAATTTATGATCAAGCGTTCCCGCAGCGAGATCAGGAAAATCGCTGTCAGGCAGCGTTTGCAACGTGAAGCGCGAACGGCCGGCGCGAATGACCATCTGCGTCGCGTCGCCTGAATTATCGAGCGATACTTGCGCGCCATCCGGCAATTTGCGGACGATTTCATAAAACATATAGGCGGGTACGGTCGTTGCGCCCGGCGTCTCAATTTCCGCCGGAAACCGCTCAGTGACTTCGAGATCGAGATCGGTGGCTTTGAGATGCAGGCTGCCCTCTGCCGCCTTAAGCAGAATATTCGACAGGATCGGAATAGTGTTGCGTCGTTCCACCACGCGGTGAACATGGCCCAAAGACTTGAGGAGCGCTGCTTTTTCGACAGTGACTTTCATCGCCGACCTTGCCGATTTCTGGAAAAATCAATTCCGGCGGATTTACCGGGTCGTTTAAAATGCCAGAATGGGCTTCGTTTAGGCAAGATGAACCGACGCTCAGACGCGCCATTTGGCGCTATGGTCCACAGAATTCCCAGCATTTTGCCGGGAAAGACCTCTTTAGTCTTGCAGCATCCGCTTCAAGAGCTCGACGTCATCGCGCAAGCCCGTATCGGCGGCAACGGCGCCTTCGATCTTCCGCACCGCATGAAGGACGGTCGTGTGGTCACGACCCCCGAAGCGCCGGCCGATCTCGGGGAGGGAGCGCAAGGTCAAAACCTTGGCGAGATACATCGCGATCTGGCGTGGCTTCACAACGCCGGCTGACCGGCGTGAGGAGAGGATATCCGCGCGGCTGACATTGAAATGGGTCGCGACCAATTTCTGAATATCTTCGATTTTCACTTTGCGCGGCTCGCGGGCGCGTATCAAATCGCGGATGGCGGCTTCCGCCGCTTCCACTGTAAGAGCGCCGCCCGTCAAAGTTGAATGGGCGAGCAGGCGATTGACGGCGCCGTCAAGGTCGCGGCCGTTTGAAACAATCGATTTCGCGACATAGGCGATTACACTCGCATTCACATCGAAGTTAGGCTGATGCTGGCGCGCGCTGGCAATGCGTGCCTCAATGATCCGAATGCGGAGATTTTCGTCGAGGGGACCCATCTCGACAACGAGGCCACCGGCGAGGCGCGACTTCACGCGCTCGTCGAGACTTTCGAGATCTGATGGCGGGCGATCAGCCGCGATCACAATCTGGCGACCAGAATCGATGAGGGCGTTTAACGTGTGGCAGAATTCCTGCTGGATCGATTTGCCTTGCAGGAATTGAACATCGTCGATCACGAGAAGATCAATGCCTCTCAACCGCTCTTTGAAGTTGAGCGCTGTCTGCGCTTTGAGTGCGGCGACAAAGCCATACATGAACCGGTCAGCTGTGAGATAAATCACGCGGCGACCCTGAGCGATGGTCTCATGCGCGATGGCATGCAGAAGATGAGTCTTGCCGAGACCAACGCCCGCATGGACAAAAAGCGGATTGTAGAGCGGCGTTTCACCAATGCCGTTACCCGCTACGCGCTCAGCAGCGGCGTGAGCGAGTTGATTGGATTTGCCAACCAAGAAATTTGTAAAGTTTAAGCGACGATCAAGGGGGGCGCCCCCGAGGGAGTCCGTCTCACTCGTTGTCACACGTTCGGGCTGAGCCGAGACTTCATTTTGAACGCGGTCCGTGGACATACGATCGCGTGTTGTCGTTTCAGCGTTCTGATGAGTTTGTGTCTTCGGAGCCGACTTTGAGGTCGCGCTGCGAACGGTGATAGCGATCTCGGAAAGGCCGATGAATTCTTCAAATACCAGCGCACGCAACCGATCGATATAATGCGACTGGATCCAGCTTTTCAGAAAGCGTGTTGGTACCGAAAGATGCGCGGTCTCACCTGAGAGACCAGAAAGCTCCAGACGTCCAAACCAGCTCGAAAACACATCATCGCCAAGCTCGGCACGCAAACGACGACGCACACGGTCCCACGCGGCATCATGATCGACGGTTTTAGAAACCGGCGGCTCAGCGGAGAGAAGGGCAGAAGAATTCGACATCAAAAAAACCTGAATGACAAAGATGCGATGGGCGCGTGCTCGTGGCGACTATTGCGTATCAACAAAGTGAGCCGTTTGGACTTGGTGTCTTGCTTTGCGCGGTGGCGATCCCGTTACAGGTTCCGTTCTCGTCAAAGACACCAATCATTTCACGCTTCCTTCTTTCGTATCCCCATCATCCGTGACGCGATCGCATTCGACATTAGCGTCTCGTATGACCATCTCCGAAATGCGATCAAAGAGAGAGATCTTTGTGCATCTCGCTCTCAAAGACAAAGAAATGACGTACCCCAAAATAGGGGCTGATCACCTCAACCATCCGGAGAGACTGTTTGCCGAAGACCGGCGAACAAGAGGGACGTTACACAGGCACCTCTGCCCACGCAACGTTATAAACTCAACCAGAAGTCGAAATTTTGACGATTGGCCATCACATCACCTAAAAATTTAGCACGCTTTTGCTGCAACGCCTTGGTGTTATTAAGGTTTCTTTAATGGCCCCCGCACCGTATTTTTTTTCAAAAATTTTTTTGTCTCGTGACTTACGGGCGGCTTCGAGAACGATACCGAAGCTCTGGCCACGCTTTATCTGCTAACGCATTGATTTTCAGTAATATTTTTTGTGCGCTTTTCGTCATCAATTTGTCGCTTGAACCGAAATTTAAGCGTCACAGTGTCAAGCATAAAATTGTTCAGCGATTGAAATAAATCGCTTGCGTCGATTCTTTGCGACGATGAACAGAGACACAAATAAAAAAGCTCCGCGTGAGCAGAGCTTTTTTCAAACTGAGGTTGCAGCAAGAAAGAACTGTGCTGCAGGCATTTCTTGCAATCGCTTACTTTGCGACAGCGCTCACGGCTTTTACGAGGCGCGAAATTTTGCGTGAAGCCGTCTTCTTATGCATCACGCCTTTTTGCGCAGCGCGCATCAATTCAGGCTCAGCATGTTTCATTGCTTCTGAGGCAGCGCCCTTGTCGCCGGCCTTCAAAGCCTCTTCAACCTTCTTCACGTAAGTGCGCACGCGCGAACGACGGCTGCGATTGACCGCCGTGCGGGCCTCAATTTTACGGGTGGCCTTTTTGGCCGATTTTGTATTCGCCATTTTAGATCCTCAAGACAAAATCGATGCGTTCAATCTTGCAACGACCCATTTTGTCTATGGTTTGAAATCCAACTGGATCAAGCTTTACTGTCTGAAAGCCATCCATTTCGTGGCCGGTCTCATAGCGGCTTGGGCCGAGGCCGTCAATGACCCTCACCCCGGAAAAGGCAGAAACGCGAAAAGCCAATGCAAAGGATTGGTCGGATCAGCGAGCATTTTGATCGATAAAGCACAGCAGGTGATGACGATGAGGGGTCTGATGAGGCGGGCGCCTTGGCGGACCGCCAGATGCGACCCGATCTGGGCCCCCGTCATCGAAGCCGCTCCCATTGCCAGACCGAGGGGCCAATGGACCGCTCCGGCGATGGAAAAGACAATCAAGGACCCCAGATTGGAGCCGCCATTGAGCAGTTTGGCCATGGCCGTCATCCGTGTGATCCCGAGCCCCAGGAGGCCGATCAGAACGGCGGCATAGAATGACCCCGCTCCCGGGCCGAGAAACCCGTCATAGAGCGCCAGAGGCGGAATAATGAGGCCAAGGAATAAAGGCATGGAGAGCCGGGCTTTGCGGTCAGCCTCGCCGACACCCCGCATCAGGCCAAAATAGAGCGCCACCGTGATGAGCAGCATCGGGATGAGGGCCGCGATGACCGTTTTGGAGAAAAATTGGATCAAAAGTGCGCCACACCCCCCAAAAATGAGCGCAATCAGGGCCATCGGGAGGCCGAGACGCCATTCGATCAGCCCCTTCCGTCCATAAGTGACGAGCGCCGATACAATGGACAATGTCCCTTGGACTTTATTTGTGGCGACCGCCGTCACGGGGTCGACCCCGACGATCAGGAGTGCCGGTACGGTCAAAAGTCCGCCGCCTCCGGCGATTGAGTCAATAAATCCGGCGAGGAAGGCGGTTCCTGTGAGAAGCGCGATCGTATCCCATTCAAGTCCCGACATCAGCTCTTGTCCGATGTCAGTTTTTGCTGAACTGGGGCGGGCGCTTTTCGACAAAGGCCGCCATGCCTTCCTTTTGGTCCTCGGTCGCGAAGAGGGATTGGAATAAACGGCGTTCGACGAGCAGGCCTTCCGCGAGGCTTGTCTCAAAGGCACGGTTGATCGCTTCTTTCGCCATGAGCACGCTCGTTCGGCCGAGGGCGGCGATCTGATTGGCGGTCTTGAGCGCGTCCTCTATTAGATCAGCGGCGGGCACGATGCGGGCAACTAGGCCGGCGCGTTCGGCCTCAGTTGCATCCATCATGCGCCCCGTGAGGCAGAGTTCCATGGCCTTTGATTTACCGATGGCGCGGGTCAAACGCTGCGAGCCGCCAACGCCGGGAATGATCCCGAGTTTAATTTCAGGCTGGCCGAATTTTGCAGTGTCGGCAGCCAGAATGAAATCGCACATCATGGCCAACTCACAGCCGCCCCCCAAGGCGAAGCCGGCAACGGCGGCAATGATCGGTTTACGCTTGCGGGCAACGCGATCCCATGAGGTGACAAAATCATCGAGATAGGTGGAAGGAAAAGTGAGATCCTTCATCTCTTTAATATCAGCACCGGCGGCGAAGGCCTTTTCTGATCCGGTAATGACCGTTGCGCCGATATGCGGATCGCGTTCGAACGCGTCAAGCGCTTGATCAAGCTCCGCGATCAAAGTGCTGTTGAGTGCGTTAAGCGCGTCGGGCCGATGAAGGGTGATCAATCCCGCTTTGTCGCGCGTCTCGACCTTGAGGGTCTGAAATGACATGGGGCGCACTCCTTATATATGTAGGATCGATCGTTTAAACGTCATGCGAGTGCTAACCGCTCAGCGCATTTTGTTCAAGCCTACCAGCATTTTTGTCATTTCTGGCATTTCGGGCAGTAGAAGGTTGAACGGCCCGATTGAACAAGTCTTTTGATTGTTCCCGCGCAGGCCTTTGTGAGACAGGGTTCACCCTCACGATCATAAACGCGGAAGCGATGTTGGAAATAGCCGAGCGATCCGTCCGTTTGTGCAAAATCGCGTAAAGATGAGCCACCAGCGTCCACGGCTTCGGTGAGCACGTCACGAATAATCTGAGCGAGGTCATCGGTTTTATCTTTCATCGCGCTACGTTTTGATGAAAGCGTACCCGCGCGTCTTTTGGGTGAAAGGCCTGAACGATACAGCGCTTCGCAGACATAGATATTGCCAAGACCCGCAATCAAACTCTGATCAAGCAATGCCGCTTTTAAGGGCGCCTTTTTGTCTTCAAATAAAGCGCGGATGCGATCACCATCAAGTTCATTGCCCAGAGGTTCGATACCCATGGATTTAAAATGGCGACAGCTCTCGAGTGAGGCGCGCGGCACAAGATCCATAAAACCAAAGCGGCGGGGATCATTATAAATAATGCGTGCACCGCTCTCGAGATGAAACACGACATGATCATGAACGGATGAGCCGCCGGCCTGATGATGGAAGACGCCCGGCGTTTGTTCATGTGCCGGATCGATAATCGTAAAGCGACCACTCATGCCGAGATGCATGATCAACACGTCGCCCGAACCGAGATCAACGAGGAGATATTTGGCCCGCCGTCCAAGACTGAGGATGCTTTGCCCTTCAAGACGCTCCTGAAAGCGGGACGGGAAGGGGAAGCGTAAATCGGGCCGACGCTGCTCAACCCTTGTAATGCGTTGTCCGGTCATCACGGGCTCAAGCCCGCGGCGGACGGTTTCAACTTCGGGTAATTCCGGCATGACAGGTCCTTCCGGCTCCGGCATAGCGTCTTGACGCGCCCTGCGCTATGGTCTTGATCGCGGGCGGATCACGAGTGGATGATGATGGATATGCAGGAAAATCGGGCAGCAACGGGCGACCGCGACGAGGCGGCCGAGACCCATTTCGGCTTTTCCTCCGTCCGCTTGGGTCAAAAACAGGCACTTGTCGACGATGTCTTCCATAAAGTCGCGCGCCGTTATGACCTGATGAATGACCTCATGTCTTTCGGGCTGCATCGCGCTTGGAAGGCGGCTCTTGTTTCCAGCTTGCGGCCCGCGCGTACGCGCCCCTTCCACCTTCTTGATGTGGCGGGCGGTACGGGTGACATTTCATTTCGTGTTTTGGAAGCCGCGGGCGCACAAGCCAAGGCCACGGTGCTCGATATCAATGGCGACATGCTCGAAGTGGGTCGGGATCGCACCCCGAAGGCGTTGAAGGATCGGATCGATTTTGTGCAGGGCAATGCCGAAGAACTGCCTTTGCAAGATAAAAGCTTCGACGCCTACACAATCGCCTTTGGTATTCGCAATGTGCCGCGCATTGATCGCGCTCTCTCCGAAGCGTATCGCGTGTTGAAGCGCGGCGGACGTTTTATGTGTCTCGAATTTTCGAATGTCGATGTGCCGGGCTTAGATAAAATCTATGATACATTCTCGTTCAAAATCATTCCGCCGATGGGTCGCCTCGTCACGGGTGATGCGGAGCCCTATCAATATCTTGTCGAGTCGATCCGCAAATTTCCAACGCCTGCGCGCTTTACTGCGATGATCGAGGCGGCAGGCTTTGGACGCGTCACATCGCGTCCGATGTCGGGCGGCATTGTGCAACTCCATTCGGCTTGGAAGATTTAAGGTTTAGCTCGTGCGGTTTGCTCCGATCCATCTTTTGCGATTGATGCGTGTCGGCTTTGTGCTCGCGCGCGAAGGGGCATTCGCGCTTGTCGATCCGCGCGAAGCGCCTCCCGGTGTTGGCGCGCTTGTGCAACTCGCCCGCTTGTTCGAGAAACGCGGCGCATCGTCGAGCGCTGCTGGTTTAGTGGCCGCTCTTACGCGTTTGGGACCGTCATACATTAAGCTCGGTCAATTCATGGCGACACGCCCAGATGTCGTTGGTGTCCGTGTCGCGCGCGATCTTGAAAAATTGCAGGACCGCATTCCGCCCTTTGGCCGAGTTGCAGCCGTGAAAGAAATCGAAGCATCGTTCGGCAAACCAATCGATTTGGTTTATTCCGAATTTAGCGAGCCGATTGCCGCTGCCTCTATCGCGCAAGTGCATCGCGCCCGTACCCCAAGCGGTGAAACCGTCGCGGTGAAAGTGTTGCGGCCCGGTGTGCGTACGCGCTTCCGTCGTGATCTTGCGGCAATGGCCTATGCTGCCGAGATGATGGAAGAGTTTTCTGCAGAAGCACGGCGATTAAAATTTGTCGATGTCGTCGAGACCTTGAAACGTTCCGTCACGATG
>CANGSG010000064.1 GCA_947456435.1 Hyphomicrobiales bacterium | reverse complement strand
AGTATTGAATTTTATTTTCTCAATTAATTGTTTTATCCCTGCATGAATTATGTCCCATAATTCTTTTTCCTTTTTATTGCTTGGCCCTCTTATGTAAACCTCAACATTATTTAAATCGATATGAACATGGTCCGGGTGAGGGAGGATATGATCAATAGAATAGCCCTTATATTCTCTCTGTTTAATTTCCATTGTCGTGACGATTTTATATTCATGCATTTTTTCAACAATTTTTTCAGACCGTATACGCTCAGTCTGGTCGATCTGATGACTTGTCTTAATAAGGAATTGAAGAGCTTTTAGGTCACCTCCAAAGGCTCGCTCCTTTACTTTATCGAGTAATGCCAAATAGACCGTTTTCGGTGGCTCTCCTGTTTCATCATTTGCGAAAACAACGGCCTGCATGTACTGGGAGAATTGATGATTGAATTGATTGAGTTTAACGAGAGGGTTCTTATTTTTTGATCCCTTCGGTCGCCCCTTGGGGTTTCCAGATTTCCCTTTTTCAAATTGAGTTTTTTCTGGCGGCTTCCCATAGCCAACATCATAGAGTGTTGCGGGATTAACTTTTCTATTCTGCATCGTCGTACGCTCTCAGAAATAATCGATCGTACCATCTCAGAATATTCAGGCGCAGAGTCGCATAAGTTGAAAAATCAAAATTGATCGAGATTCAGCTCATAATCTTCCCCTCTGCGGGCAGCAAAAGCTTACCGCGCCCTCAAATCTTCGAAGGTTTCGTTAGAGTTTTAGTCGTCTTGATCAGCTCTGAAACGGTTGCCGATCTTTATTTATTCTTGTACACTATTTGTTCTCGAAATGAAAGAGGCTTTGGTCGGGATTTTTTGCCAAGAGACTGAAAAGATGGTCGAGTTTTATACCTTGCCAATGGTTGCTCAAAAAGGGAACTTTCTTTGAGCCTTTTGAAGCTCGCACATCAACCACGTCATGCTAATTTCTTCGAGGAGATAGACATAAGCATTATCGGAGTTGGGATAAATTTAGGAGGTAACAAAGATCATGGTGGCATGGGTAAGCGGGTACAGTCTTTGTGATCCTAGCTGCCGATTTGTTCCCATCGCCTCATGCAATTTCCCTGTAAATTCCCTGTATTTTTTCAAAGCTTTTCTGGCCAACTTAAACGAGCCTTGTTCAGCGAGCGTTCACGGCGGGGGCTCTAGGGGAGAGACAATGCGCGTGTCGTCTCCCCTTTTCCCGGTGGCCTTTTTGGCTTTTTTGTCTTTCGGTCCTGCATGGGCGGATGGATCGGCAGGTTCATGCCTCACGGACGCTGAATTGCGTGATCTCGTCAATTCTGGCCAAGTCGTTCCCCAAATCTATGCTTTTCGGACCGCACGGAGCCAAATTGGTGGTGAGGTTGTGCGCGCATCTCTTTGCCCCAAAGAGTCCGGTTTGGTGTATACGATCACCACCCTGACCAAGGATGGGAAACTCAACCGGATTGATATCAATGCGGTGACGGGCCGTCCTGTTGAGCCCTAAGGATCGGCCGAAATCTCATGCGTTTGTTAGTTGTTGAGGACGATCGTGACTTAAACCGCCAGCTCGTAAAAGCGCTCGGGCAGGCCGGTTACGCAGTTGATTCGGCATTCGACGGGGAAGAAGCTCAATTTCTTGGTGAGACCGAGCCTTATGATGCAGTCATACTAGACTTAGGCCTGCCTAAACTTGACGGTGTCAGTGTTCTCGAGGCTTGGCGTGGCGCGGGACGGAAAATGCCCGTTCTGGTTTTGACGGCGCGCGATGGGTGGAGCGACAAAGTAAAAAGCTTTGACGCGGGTGCTGACGATTATGTTACCAAACCATTCCATATTGAAGAGATACTCGCACGGTTGAGGGCGCTTGTTCGCCGTGCGACGGGTCATGCGTCGTCGGATCTCGTATGCGGACCCATCCGGGTTGATACGCGGGCAGGGCGCGTTTTGGTTAATGGCGAGCCCATTAGACTGACGTCACATGAATATCGCTTGATGTCCTATTTGATGCACCATATTGGGCGCATCATTTCCCGGACTGAACTTGTAGAGCATCTTTACGATCAAGATTTTGATCGTGATTCAAATACGATTGAAGTTTTTGTGGGTCGTTTGCGTAAGAAGCTTGGTGTTGATGTCATCAAAACCATTCGCGGACTCGGCTATTTGATCGAACCGCCCCCTTCTTTGTGAGCGGTGATGAAAAAATCGTCTTTCCCTTTCTCGCGCATCTCGATTGGTGTTCGCCTCGTTGTCGCGGCGATGTTGAGCAGTATCATCATTCTTGTTGGTGCGGCCTTTGTTCTATCGGAGATTTACCGGCGCGCCGCTGAGCGTGCGTTTGATGAGCGGCTTCATGTTTATATCCAGTCGGTTGCTGCCAATATAGCTTCTAAGAATACGGCAAACGCATTTGACCCCTATGGATTAGGCGATCCACGTTTTACTTTGCCGCTTTCCGGCTGGTATTGGCAAATCCGCATTGAGGGCTCGGCGCCTCAAAACATTTTTTCCTCTCTCTCGCTTTTTGGTGGGCGTCTTCCAAAGCTAGAAGATCTTCATATACCTTCGCATGATGGATCAAGTCGTGAAGGCTATATCATTGGGCCAGACGAACGCCGCTTGCGGCTTGTTGAACGCGCGCTCGAGTTACCCGACGGTGCACGTTATCTGGTGCAAATCGCTGGGAATGCTGACGAGATTGATCAAACAATCCAGAATTTTAAAACCGCGCTTTGGACGGCCTTTGCATTACTCGCCTGTGTTTTGGGCGTGACAACAATTTTTCAAGTGCGTTTTGGATTGATTCCCCTTTCACGTCTTTCAAATCAAATCAGTTCGATCCGTCGCGGTTTGAGTGATCATGTCGATGGCGAATTCCCTGATGATATCGCGCCCGTTGCGGGTGAGATCAATCTGCTTATCGAATCAAATCGTGATATCTTGGAACGTGCGCGGACCCAGGTCGGCAATTTGGCTCATGCACTCAAAACACCTTTAAGCGTTATTCTTAATGAAGCCTCAGGACAGGCGACGCCGTTGGCTGATAAAGTTCGCGAACAAGCTGATATTATGCGCGATCAGGTCAATTGGCATTTGGAGCGGGCGCGTGCCGCCGCTCGGGCGGGTGCAATCGGCGTTGTTTCAGACATTGAGCCCGCGCTCGCGGGGTTGCAGCGAACATTTCTTAAAATCTATTCGGAACGAGCCCTTACGATTGAGTTGTCTTGCCCATCTGAACTCAAGTTTCGTGGAGAAAAGCGTGACTTTGACGATATGGTCGGCAATCTTGTCGATAATGCTGCAAAATGGGCGCGGCGACATATCCACATTGAGGCTTTTGGCCTCCCCGTTATTGATGGCCGGCGTTTTTTGGAAGTGATCGTCTCTGATGACGGTCCGGGACTTCCCGCGGAAAAGCGGAAACATGTCATGAGGCGCGGGCAAAGGCTTGATGAGACGGTTCCGGGATCAGGTCTCGGCTTGGCCATTGTCGCCGATCTTGCCAGCCTCTATGGCGGCTCTTTGACTCTCGAAGATTCAGGGGCGGGCGGGTTACGGGCGGTACTGCGGCTGCCGTCCTTGTGATTTATGCAAAAATTTGCCTGAAAATTGTCGAAATCTCGTGTATCTATCGCCGCGGATTTCGACGAGGTCCGAAGTTGGCTCGTCAGAGAGATAACAACCGGATTTGGGGGTAATTTATGTCGATGAAATCGGCGGTAGCAGTTTTCCTTGCAGCGGGCGTGGCTTTTGGCGCTGCCGGTTGTACACAGACCACGGGCCCGAATGAATCGGGCGGTACGATTTTGGGCGCTCTTGCGGGCGGTTTAATTGGAAGCCAGGTTGGCAAAGGCAGCGGCAATACAGCGGCCATTATTGCCGGTACTATGCTAGGTGGCATGGTTGGTAGCTCGATTGGCCGCGGCTTGGACGAGGAGGCTCGTAGGCAGGCAAACGGTGCACAATCGCTCGCGTTAAGCAGCGGACGGCAGACGAAATGGCAGGCGCCGAGCGGATCCTATGGTTTTGTTGAACCCGGTCCGGTCTATGCCGAGAACAGCCGTACCTGCCGGTCTTACACCCATAAGATTTATATCAATGGCAAGCCCGAAACCGGCACGGGAACGGCTTGTAAGGCCGCCGATGGCGCTTGGGACATTGTCAACTGACTCTTTTGAACAGAAATCAATGGTTTTGGGGCGGGGCACTCACGTGCCTCGCCCCTTTTTTTTATTTTTTTCGTGACCTCTCGGTCCGGTCAGCCTAACACTTCATCATGGTTTTCTGGCTTTTCATTGCATCCCTGACAGGATTTACAATCTTCGGATTGTTGTGGCCGCTTTCAAGGCCTCTCCGCCATGCCCCCGACATTGATGATCGTGATTTTTATGCCGTTCAGATTGCATCGATTGATCAGGATCTCGCGCGCGGTTTAATCGCTCCTGACGCCGCCGAACAGGCCCAAAGGGAAGCGGCGCGTCGTCTCCTCGCGGCCCAGTCCGGCAAAAATATTCTTCCGACTGATACGTCAAATGTATTTCGCAGACGCATCGTTGCCGCCTTGTTGATTGTTGGTGTGCCGCTTAGTGCATTTGCACTTTATAATCATACCGGCTCTCCCGGTTTGCCCGATCAACCCTTATCGTCGCGACTCAATTCTTTTGCTCGTGATGCTGATCTCTCAACTTTGATTGCTCAGGTTGAGGCACGTCTCGAAACTCATCCAGAAGATGGCATGGGGTGGGCAACAATCGCACCCGTTTATGTCTCTACCGGACGATATAGCGAGGCCGTGACGGCCTATAACAAAGCCATTAGCTTGATGGGTGAAAATGCGGATCTCCGCTCCGGCCTTGGGGAAGCGCTAATGGCTGCGGCAGATGGTATTGTGACGGCTGAAGCCCTTAAAGATTTTGAGCGCGCACTGACAATTGATCCCAAAAATGAACGTGCACGTTATTATCGAGCCGTTGCGGCAGAGCAGGATGGCGATCGTCCTCGTGCGCTGGCCCTCTATCAAGAATTGGGACGCACAATACCTCCTGACTCCGAGCCAGGCCGTCTGATTGCTCGTCGAGTTGAAGCATTGACAGGGACAGCGCAGCCCGCCGTGCCTGATGAGACAACCGATCAAGGTGCCATGATACGCTCAATGGTTCAGCGTCTCGATGAGCGATTAACGCAGGATGGTTCAGATCTTGATGGGTGGTTACGATTGATGCGGGCCTATCAGGTTTTAGGCGAGACAGACAAAGCCAAGACGGCACGTGATCGCGCCAAACAGGCATTGAACAATGATCAAGCCGCACTAGCAAAAATTGATGCCGCTGCCCGCGATATGGGGATGTGAGAAGGTTCAATAATGACAAGGAAGCAGAAAAGATTGTCTCTCATTGCTGCGGCGGGTCTCGTTCTTGCTGCCTCAGCGGGGCTTATTCTTTATGCGCTTAATGATCGTATCGTGTTTTTCTATACGCCTTCTGATCTTGCCAAACAGGTAATTGGTCCCGGTAGTCGTGTTCGGATCGGTGGTCTCGTTGATGTTGGAAGTGTTGATAAATCGGCATTGCCGATTATCCGTTTTTCTATCACCGATGGCGAAGCTAAACTCCCTGTTGTTTATAAAGGCTCTTTGCCTGATCTCTTCCGCGAAGGGCAGGGGGTTGTATCGGAAGGAATCGTGACCTCTGATCACGTCCTGCAGGCCGACACTGTTCTCGCAAAACATGATGAAAACTACATGCCAAAAGAGGTAGCCGACGTCTTAAAGGCAAAAGGTGTTTGGCAAGGCGGCGCACCTAAATGAGTGAAAATACAAAATGATTGTTGAACTCGGACATTATGCTCTCGTTCTTGCGGTTATAACCGCCTTCGCGCAATTCGTGTTTCCGCTTTGGGGCGCGGTGAGCCGCGATGCCTCTTTGCAAAGCATGGCACGACCATCTGCATTCGTTACATTTATTCTTGTTGGCTTAAGCTTCGGAGCATTGACTTACGCCTATATAAGCTCAGATTTTTCTGTCGCCAATGTTGTGATGAATTCACACTCGACAAAGCCATTGATTTATAAAATTTCAGGCGTTTGGAGCAATCACGAAGGTTCGATGATGCTCTGGGTTCTCATCCTTGTTTTTTTTGCTGCCCTTGTCGCGCTTCGGGGTGACGGGATGCCTGAGCGGCTCCTTGCCAGCGTGTTGTCGGTACAAGGCTCGATCACGTTCGCCTTTTTAGTTTTTATCGTTTTGACATCAAATCCATTTTTGCGCGTGGGTGATCCGCCTCCGGATGGTCAAGGCTTAAATCCCATACTGGCAGATCCCGGTCTCGCCATTCACCCCCCGCTTTTGTATTTAGGGTATGTTGGCTTTTCCGTTGCCTTTGCCTTTGCCATTGGCGCTTTGATTCATGGGCGTATCGACGCTGTATGGGCGCGGTTCGTTCGGCCATGGACTTTATTGGCGTGGATCTTTCTTACGCTCGGCATCGCGATGGGTTCCTACTGGGCCTATTATGAATTGGGCTGGGGCGGATGGTGGTTTTGGGATCCGGTCGAAAACGCGTCTTTAATGCCATGGCTGATGGGCACCGCGCTTTTGCATTCAACAATTGTTATGGAAAAGCGTGACGCTTTGAAAGTATGGACCATTCTTTTATCGATCCTGACTTTTTCGCTTTCTCTCCTCGGAACTTTTCTCGTTCGTTCGGGCGTTATCACGTCGGTTCACTCTTTTGCCAGCGATCCCGGTCGTGGACTTTTTATTCTCGGAATTTTGATCGTATTTATTGGCGGCGGGTTGTTGTTGTTTGCGCTGCGTGCGTCAACTCTGCGCCAAGGCGGATTATTCGCGCCGGTATCACGCGAAGGGGCGCTTGTTCTCAATAATCTCTTTCTTGCAGCATCAACGGTCGCGGTTCTTGTTGGAACGCTCTATCCACTCGTTCTCGAAACGCTGTCGGGTTCAAAGATTTCTGTCGGCGCACCTTATTTTAATCTGACCGCCGTTCCTTTATTTATTATTCTTGTCGTGCTTGTACCTTTTGGTCAGTCTCTCGCATGGAAGCGCGGTGATCTTCTCGGTGTGATGCAAAGACTGCTCTTGGCTTTTGGTCTTTCGGTATTGGCTGCCTTGATCATTCTGGCCTTCACAACCGGCGGTCCAGTAATGGCGCCTGTTGGTATTGGATTAGGCCTTTGGTTGATTTTGGGTTCTGCAACCGAAGTGTTTATGCGCGTCAAACCCCAACGCTTTGATTTGCGCATCATGATCGCGCGTGCGCTTGGATTGCCGCGCTCCGCTTGGGGGGCTGCGCTCGCGCATGCTGGCCTTGGGATGACGGTTATTGGCATCGCGGCAACGGCTTGGGGCGTCGAGCATATCTCGGTCACGAAAGCGGGAGAGCGGATCGCTGTAGGCCCTTATGTTGTGGCTCTCGAATCGAGTTTCAAACGCTCTGGCGCAGGTTATCGCGAAGACGGGGCGCGTTTTTTAGTAACGCGCGACGATCAAGCGTCAGGCGCTCTTGAAACATCAAAACGCGTTCATGCCGGACGTGAAATGCCTACAACGGAAGCGGGTATTATAACATTCGGCCTTGGGCAACTTTATGCGAGCCTCAATGAAATTCTTCCAGATGGCCGCGTTAGCGTTCACATCTATTGGAAACCGCTTGTAACTTTGATTTGGGGAGGCGCGTTGGTCATGGCGCTCGGCGGCGCGTTGTCTTTATCTGATCGTCGCGTCCGCATTACGGCGGCTGAACGCGTATTGCGCTCAAGTGTTAAAAATCGCGGAGCGCCCGCATGATCCGCTTGTTTAGCTCTTTCATTTTTATTTTTTTCTTGAGTGTTTCTGCTCACGCAGTAGAACCTGACGAGATTTTAAAAGATCCCGCGCTTGAATTGCGTGCGCGTATTATTTCTTCCGAACTGCGCTGCCTTGTTTGTCAAAATCAATCTATCGATGATTCACACGCGCCATTGGCGCGTGACCTTCGTTTGCTCGTTCGCGATCGGATAACGGCTGGGGCGAGTGATTCAGAAATTCGCCAATATCTTGTTGATCGCTACGGTGAGTTCATTTTATTAAAGCCGCGTGTTGCGGCGGATACGATTATCCTTTGGGGCGCGCCTTTTTTAGTTTTGGCTCTGAGCGGTTTTCTCGTGTGGCGTGCGGCGCAACGTCGCGGTTCCCAATCGAGAACGGATGCTCCGTTAACCGCTGAAGAAAAAGCCCAACTTGATGCCCTTCTGGCGCGCAAAAGCCGCGATCTCTGAAACCTTACGAAATGTTCATGCGCGTGTGAAATCGCAGTAAGGCATGATCTGCCATTCATCGTAACTATATTCAGGCACAATGTCTGAAGACTGGTTTTTTTGATGAATGGAGACGTAAACATGAGCGAGATCATTCGCAAAACTGAAACGAAGCGCTCGGCTGCTCGCGTTCGCCTGTTGGCGGGTGCGGCATTTCTCGGTGCCGTCGGCCTCGCCGTTCCCCTTTTCGCTGACCTTAAGCCGGCACCTGCCTATGCCGATACACAAAGCATGGTTCAGTCCATGCCGACTTTTGCTGATATTGTCGAGAAAGTCCGTCCGGCAGTTGTTTCAGTGAAAGTCAAAGTGGAAGCTGCTTCCGATAGTGGAGAAGACGGGAGCTCTATGATGATCCCGGATTTGCCTCCCGGACATCCTCTCGAAAAGTTTTTCAAACAATTTCGTGATGGGCGCGGTGGCCACAAAGGTGGGCCAAAGCAATTTGGCCTCTCACAGGGCTCAGGCTTTTTCATTTCCGCCGATGGCTATGTCGTTACCAATAATCATGTTGTCGAAAATGCTGTTGCGGTTACGCTAACAACCGATGACGGCAAGACGATTGATGCCAAGATCGTTGGTCGCGATCCAAAAACCGATCTTGCCTTGTTGAAAACAGAGCAGTCCGGCAATTTCCCCTTCGTACCCCTTTCGACATCCGCGCCGCGCGTCGGTGATTGGGTTGTCGCTGTTGGTAATCCGTTTGGCCTTGGCGGAACCGTGACGGCGGGCATTGTATCGGCACGGGGGCGCGATATCGGTTCTGGTCCCTATGACGATTATCTCCAAATTGATGCGCCGGTTAATCGCGGAAATTCCGGCGGTCCCACTTTCAATCTCAAAGGAGAAGTTGTCGGTGTGAATACTGCGATCTATTCGCCTTCCGGCGGCAGTGTGGGGATCGCCTTTGCCATTCCGTCTGAAACGGTATCAACAGTAATCGGCGCCTTGAAAGACGGCGGTTCGGTTGCACGTGGTTATCTTGGTGTTCAGATTCAACCGGTGACACCAGAACTTGCTGATAGTCTCGGTCTTAAGGAGCCTAAAGGCGCGCTGATTGCCGAGACCCAACCGGGGACACCAGCGGCCGATGCTGGATTAAAGCCGGGTGATACAATTATTGCGGTCAACGGTGAAGCGATGGCAACGCCCCGCGATGTAACGCGTCATGTGTCCCAGATTAAGCCGGGTGATAGTGCCAAGATCACCTATCTGCGCGCCGGCAAGGAACAAATTGCGACGATTAAGCTTGTCGCTTTGCCGGAGACAAAGGCACAAGTTGCAGATCCCGCCTTGGCTAAAGCTTCGCCTGCTTTTGGTCTCGCCTTGGCGCCTGCGAAGGATGGCAATGGTGTGATGGTCACTGATGTCGATCCCAATGGCATCGGTGCCGAAAAGGGGATTGGTAAAGGTGACATCATTCTTGAGGTCTCTGGAAAGCAGGTCATGAAGCCCGCCGATGTGCGAACAGCAATTGACGAAGCCCGCAAGGACGGACGTAAGGCGGTTGTTCTCCGTCTGAAGGGTGAAGACGGTATGCGCTTCGTCGCGCTCGCATTTCCAAAAAGCTGATTGAATACCGATAGCTTACGCCGGCCGAGTCCTCCAAGGCATGGGCGCGCTGTCGAGCGGCAGATCCGGTTGTCCCTCCGGATCTGCCGCAATTTTTCTTGACCCTTGCACGGAAAGCGGACCAAGTGTCTCGTACTATGAAGCTTCTTCTGATTGAAGACGACGCCTCTGCCGCCGCATATCTGGTCAAAGCCTTTCGGGAACTTGGCCACTCGATTGACCATGCGCCTGATGGACTGGACGGTTATGCGATGGCGGCAGATGGTCGCTATGATGTGTTAATTGTCGATCGTATGATTCCGCGTATGGATGGCTTAGCCCTCATTCGCGCCTTGCGCGAACAATCTATTGAGACGCCTGTACTTATTCTCTCGGCACTCGGTCAGGTCGATGACCGCGTGAAAGGCTTGAGAGCCGGTGCCGATGATTATCTCCCCAAACCCTATGCTTTTTCTGAGCTCTTAGCCCGTGTCGAAATTCTTTCGCGGCGCGTCCGGATTACGCCAACAGAAGAAACTGTTTTTCGCGTTGCTGATCTAGAGCTTGATCGATTGTCACATCGTGTTTCGCGCGCCGGTACAGATATTGATTTGCAACCGCGCGAATTCCGTTTGCTCGAATATCTCATGCGCCATGCAGGACAAGTTGTGACGCGCACGATGCTTCTCGAACAAGTGTGGGATTATCATTTTGATCCCCAGACGAATGTGATTGATGTCCATGTTTCGCGGTTGCGTGCCAAAATCGATAAGGGT
>CANGSG010000063.1 GCA_947456435.1 Hyphomicrobiales bacterium | reverse complement strand
TCTCTTCAGCGAGTTTTTTAGCATCGGTCGATTTTAACTTACGGGCAGCCTCAGCAAGGATTTGCATGGCGCCATAGGCATTAAGTGCATAAGCGTCAGGCTCAATGCCGTGGGTCTCAAATTTCTTGACGACATCTTTTGCCTCAATCCGAAGACGCGGCGTTGCGGGAAAGGTCATCACTGTCCCTTCAACACCAGGCCCTGCGATGAGCGCCAATTCATCTGATGCAATCGCGTCGCCAGATATGAGGACCGTCTTTAAGCCCTGCTCATGCATCTGTTTTATGATCATGCCCGCTTCAGGATAAGAGCCGCCCCAATAGAGAACATCCGCTTGTTGCGCTTTGAGTTTGGCGATGAGGGACGAGAAATCCTTGTCACCTACGGATACGCCTTCAAACAAAATCTCGTGAAGTCCCAGAAGCGCAATTTTTTTGCGTGTCGTATCCGCAAGTGTTTGACCGTAACTTGTACGATCATGGGCAAACGCGATTTTCTTGTTATCGAAATGATCTTTGAGGTAGCCCGCGGCGATAGCGGCTTGATGATCATCACGGCTTGAAACGCGAAAGACATTCCATAGTCCACGTTCTGTAAATTTTGGGCTTATGGCGCTTGGCGAGATCATCAGGATATTTTTGTCCTGATAGAGATCGGATGTGTCGATGCTCACATTGGAATTGGCGTGACCAATTACGAATTTGACGCCCTCGGCAATGAATTTGCGCGCGACAGCTATACCTTGTTTGGGATCGGCGAGATCATCACCTGTGGTGATGAGGATTTTTTCGCCATTCATTCCGCCTGAAGCATTGAGATCTTCGACGGCACTTTGGGCACCTTTGAGAATTTGTTGACCAAGAAAAGATTGCGCTCCTGTGAGGGGGGCGGCAACACCGATCAGAATATCGGCGCGGGCAGGGGTAATGAAGGTGATGATCCCCAAAAGGGCAAGACGCGCATATAGCGCCACGATCTTGTTGTCCTCAATGCTCCAAGTCATGCGCATGATTGACCACCTTCTGAAGGCTCATATCATCACCAAATCATACCATAAAAAAAGCCCGAAGATCAGATGATCTCCGGGCTTTCAGATCAGATGATCTCTCGATTACTTGATCGAGTCGTCCTGAGCATACTTGCCGCCCTTGAAAGCGTGCCAAGCATATTTCGGATCGAGAACGTCACCCTTGTTGTCGAACTTGATCTTGCCGACTGGTGTTTCGAGTGAGGTTTCGTTCATCGCAGCCACAACCTTCTTCGAGTCGAAGGAGCCAGCCTTCTTCGCTGCTTCTGCCCATGTCTTTACGGCGACATAAGCATAGAGCGTGTAGGTGGCGACCGGTGTGCCCTTAGCAACGAACTTGGCGCAGATGTCCTTGTTCGCAGGATTCAAGCAGTGATCCGGTGGGTTTGTGAAGATAGCGCCATCAGAAGCTGCACCAGCGATCTGAGCGAACTCATTATCACCGAGCGCATCACCCGAGATGAACTGAGCCTTCATGCCCTGTTCGGCCATCTGCTTCACGAGCAGACCCGACTCCGGATGATAACCGGAATAATAGAGCACATCGACCTTGAGCGACTTCAACTTCGACACGATGGCGGTGTAATCCTTTTCGCCAGGCGTGATCGCGTCAACGATAACCGGCTTCAAGCCGTTTGCGTTGAGAGCCTTCACTGTTTCAACAGCAAGACCAGCGGCGTAAGCTGACTTGTCGTCGAGAACGGCAACATTCTTGCCCTTATACTTGGCAGCGATGAAAGCGCCAGCAATCTTGCCCTGCACGTCGTCACGACCGATGACGCGGAAGATCGACGGACCAGCGCGCTCGTCTGTGAGCTTCACGTTGGTTGAAGACGGCGAGATCATGATCGTGCCTTCTTCAGCGTAAACCTTCGAAGCGGGGATCGAAGAACCCGAGCAGAAGTGACCGATCACAACGGCGACCTTCTTCGAGACGTTATCGTTGGCAACAGCCACGGCCTGCTTAGGGTCGCACTGATCGTCGCCCACAACAGTCGCAATCTTCTGGCCATTCACGCCACCGGCTGCGTTGATTTCTTCAACAGCCATGTTGAAACCGGCTTTGAATTGTTCGCCGAACGCGGCCAAACCACCGGTCATCGGACCGGCGAGAGCAACCGTAACATCAGCATGTGCTGCTGATGAAGAGAGCGCGATGCCAAGAGCGAGCACCGGCAAGGTCTTTGTCAATTTGATCATTAAATGACCTCCCAAAAACAAACATCAACAAATGCCCCCGAAAGGTGAACCCTTCCGAACCATTGTCTTAAGGAAAAAGTTATCCTCTCACGACGCGAGAGTCACTCACTTTTTTGCTGAAAAAGAGCGAATTTAGTGCGCTCCGCCGCCTAAATAGGCCGCTTTGACATCCGGATGGGTCAAAAGCTCTTGGCCGGTGCCCGAAAGCGTAATGCGACCATTGACGAGGACATGCGCACGGGCAGCCAGTTTTAAGGCGTGGTTGGCGTTCTGCTCGACGAGAAAGACCGTAAGGCCTTGGGTTTTGTTGAGCTCACGAAGCGTATCGAAGATCTGCTTCGCGATCAGGGGTGCGAGGCCCAGTGACGGCTCGTCCAGCAACAAGAGACGCGGGCGTCCCATAAGGGCGCGCCCGATCGCGAGCATTTGTTGTTCACCGCCCGAGAGTGTTCCCGCGCGTTGCGATTGACGCCGTTCAAGAATGGGGAAGAGCGTGAAAATCTTTTGCACGTCTTCGTCAAAATGCGCGGGGCCGATGGCGGCTGTTCCGAGCTGGAGATTTTCGAACACCGTCATGCGCGGGAAGATGCGGCGGCCTTCGGGCGAGAGAGAAATGCCCAGTCTGATAATCTCATGAGGCGGAATGAGGTGGATGGGCTTGCCATCAAAATGGATCGATCCGCGCGCGGCTTTGTTCACACCGCAAATCGCCATCATCAAGGTCGATTTGCCAGCGCCATTCGCGCCGATCATCGTGACGATTTCACCTTCACGCACATCGAGATTGACGCCATGCAGAGCTTGATTGCGTCCGTAGAAGGTTTCAACGCCTTGGATTTGGAGTAAGGGCCTTGTCATCGTGATCTCTCCTGGGCTCTCACTCGTCGACGCCGAGATAGGCTTTGATGACGGCTGCATCATTGCGCACATGGGCAGGGGTGCCGTCTGAAATCTTCCGACCATAGTCGAGCACAACAATGTGATCGGAAATTTCCATAACCACACTCATATCATGCTCGATGAGCAAAATGCCGACATGAAAATCATCGCGAATTTGACGCAAGAACACGCCAAGATCGTCGGATTCTTTCGGGTTGAGGCCCGCAGCCGGTTCATCAAGGCAAAGTAAAACCGGATCGGTGCAAAGCGCGCGAACGATTTCGAGTTTGCGTTGTTGGCCATAGGGTAGAGCGGCGGCTGGTTCGTCAGCCTTGTCGGCAATACCGATACGCTCAAGCCAAGCCATCGATTTCTCGATCGCTTCGCGTTCGGCGCGGCGATAAGAGGGCATGCCGAAAATGCCGGCAATCGAAAACATCGACGCCCGCATCAATTCATTGTGCTGCGCGATCATAAGATTTTCGAGCACCGTCATACCGCCAAAGAGACGAATATTCTGGAAGGTCCGTGCGACTTTCGCGACACGCGAGATCTTATGGTCTTCCATCGACTCAAGTGCGAAATCGCCACGCGCCGGATGATGAAGCGTTACAGAGCCCTCACTCGGTTTATAGAAACCGGTGATGCAGTTGAACGCCGTGGTTTTGCCGGCGCCGTTGGGACCAATGATCGCAGTGATATGGCCGCTTTGGGCTTCGAACGAGAATTTATCAACGGCTACGAGACCGCCAAAACGCATCGTTAAATCACGAACTGTAAGCAAGGGTTTTGTCATCTCAGCCGCGTCCCTGCGAAATCATAGAGGATCCGACCGATTTCTTCTCTTTGAAGAACACGGTTGGCGTGCGCGATGACACAAATCCACGAGGCCGCCAGAGCATCACAACCACCATGGCAAGCCCGAAAAGCAACAGGCGCAATTGGCTCGGATCGAAATCAGGACCGAAAACGGCTTTGAGGAATTGCAATTGGCGCAGCGCTTCAATGCCGCCCACCATCGCAATCGACGAGAACACGACGCCGATCTGGCTCGACATACCGCCCAAAACAACGATCGCAAGAATTGTTGCCGATTCCATGAAGTTGAAGGACTCAGGGCTAATGAAGGCCTGTTTCGCCGCGAAGAACGAGCCTGCGAAACCGCCAAACATTGCGCCGATGGCAAAGGCTGAAAGCTTCGTATTGATCGTATTCAAGCCGAGCGAACGGCAGGCGATTTCATCTTCACGCAAGGCTTCCCAAGCGCGGCCCATTGGCAATTTTCTCAAGCGCGATGAAATGTAGAAGGTCAGAAGTGCCAAAGCGAGAATGAGGAAATAAAGAAAGCCCATGCGTTGAAGCGAGGAATATTCGAGGCCGAATGTCGCCGCAAACCCATCGGGACCTTGCGAGAAAGGAATACCGAAAAAGGAGGGGCGGGGAATATTCGAAAGCCCATTTGAGCCGCCCGTGAAATCGCGCCAATTCAACAATACGACACGGATGATTTCACCAAAGGCGAGGGTAACAATCGCGAGATAATCGCCCCGCAGGCGCAGAACTGGAAAGCCGAGCACGACACCCCAAGTCGCGGCAAAAATACCCGCGAGCGGCAAGCACATCCAGAAGCCAAATCCGAAATGTTCTGCAAGCAACGCATAAGTATAGGCGCCCACCGCGTAAAAGGCGACATAGCCTAGATCGAGCAAACCGGCGAGACCCACAACGATCTGCAAACCCCAACCGAGCATAACATAAGTGATAATCAAAATTCCGATATCGAGAATGTAGCGGTCAGTAAACGGCATGAACGGCATGGCAATCGCGGCCACGAGCAAGACGGGACCCACGAAATGACCAAACCGGTTTTCGCGCGCTTGTGGGCGTGATGATGATTTGTGGTGTGCACGGGCATTCTGCAACGCACGGAATTCGTAAATCAGACGCCAAATGAGGAGTAATCCGCATCCAATCGCAAAAGCTTCCCAGCGATAGCGGATGAAGAGCGTGTTTGAAATCTGCGAGACTTGCGTCTTGAGTAACAGCGTCGGCGCAAAGATCACGGCCGCAATCGCAACCGCCATCAGGCTGCGCTTGATGATGCCGGCGACGACGTCGCCTTTTTCGTGTGAAGGATCGTGTTGAGCGTTTGACATGCGATCAGACCTTCTCGATTTCGGGACGGCCCAAAAGACCTTGCGGCATGAAAATGAGCACGATGATCAACATCGAAAACGCCGCGACGTCTTTGTATTCGGATGAGAAATAAGCGGCGAACAACACTTCGATCAGGCCGATCAACACGCCGCCAATCATGGCGCCGGGGAGCGATCCGATTCCGCCGAGCACCGCGGCGGTGAAGGCTTTCACACCGGCCGAGAAGCCAATGAAGAAGTCAATAACGCCGTAATAGAGGAGATACATGAGGCCCGCGACGGCGGCGAGCATCGCGCCAATCACGAAGGTCATCGATATTGTGCGATCGACATCAATGCCGAGAAGTTGCGTCATTTTCAGATCTTGTTCGCAGGCGCGTTGTGCGCGTCCGAGCGAGGTGCGCGAGATCAAAAGTGAGAAGCCCGTCATCAAGACGATGGTCAGCACAACAATCAAGATCTGCATATAGGTGATGCGCACAGTGAACTCAGTGCCTTCATGCAAAGTGAAGCCACCGGCAAACAAAGCCTGTAAGGGCTTCACGCGCGCGCCCTGAGTTTCCTGAACGAAATTTTGCAGGAAGATCGAAACACCAATCGCGGTGATGAGCGGCGCCAAACGGAACGAGCCGCGCAGAGGACGGTAGGCCAAACGCTCAATCGTCCAACCATAGACGCCGGAAATGGCCATTGCGATCACCGCGACAATCATCAAAAGGCCGATGCCGATGACGATATCGGTCGAGCCGGTGATGCCGAAAATCAGAATGCAAATGAGAGAGACAAAGGCGCCGACCATAAAGACGTCGCCATGAGCGAAATTGATCATGCCGATGATGCCGTAGACCATCGTGTAGCCGATTGCGATCAGCCCGTAGATTGAACCGAGCGTAAGCCCATTGATCAATTGTTGCGCCAGATAATCCATTCCGCTTCCCCGAATTTTGGGTCGTGATCGCCTGTTTTAGCCGACGATCCGGATCCCCCGTGCTTCTTAGCAACCGATCAGGGGGCGGACAATCGATCAGCCCTTGATTTGTCACATAAAAGCAAAATTTTATGGTTTTTCCAGTTTTTTAGTGAAATTCACCAAAAAATCCAGATTTTCTAGTTAAAATCTTGGAATGTTATGCGATTTAACCGCTTCAGCCATGCTTTCCCGTGTCCGCGCGGTCCGTAACCTGGAACCCATGCGCCAACGGGTCGCGGTCATCGATAAAGATCGTGTTGTAGCCGGTCATGCGCGCCCAACCCTCGATCGAAGGAATGATGCCATTATAGGATCCGAGCGTGACGGCTTTCTCAACGCGGCCACGGAACAGTGTGCCGATGATGCTCTCATGAATGAAATCATCGCCAACCTTAAGCTTACCGCGCGCCGCCCATTGCGCCATGCGCGCTGACGTGCCCGTGCCACAGGGCGATCGATCGATGGCTTTGTCACCATAGAAGACCGCGTTTTTCGCATGCGCTTCTTTATGCGTGGGCGTGCCGGTCCACATTACATGCGACAAACCATTGATGGCCGGATTTTCCGGATGCACGAATTGATATTTGGCGCGGAATGCTTCCCGCACTTTCGGGCTCCATCGGAGAATATCCGAAGGATTCACATGCTCGAGCCCAGGGAAATTTTTTTGTGGTTCAATGATCGCATAGAAATTTCCGCCATAGGAAACATCGGCTTTAATGAGACCTAATCCTTCCACTTCCGCTTCGAGATCAGCGGAATGCAAAAAGGAGCCGACATTGGTGATGCGGACATTGTCGACATAACCGTCTTTTTCAACGTAGCGCGCTTCAACGAGTCCAGCGGGCGTATCAATACGCAACAAGCCTTTTTCTTTCGGGTTCACGAGCCCGCGTTCAAGCGCCATGGTCACGGTACCAATCGTACCATGACCGCACATCGGCAAGCAGCCTGATGTTTCGATGAAAAGAAAAGCGATGTCGCAATCAGGACGCGTTGGGGGATAAAGAATTGCGCCTGACATCATGTCATGACCGCGCGGTTCGAACATGAGACCGGTTCTGATCCAATCAAATTCGCGCAAGAAATGCGCACGTTTTTCTACCATATTTGCGCCTTCAAGACGCGGCCCGCCGCCAGCAACGAGGCGCACCGGATTGCCACAGGTGTGACCATCAACGCAAAAGAAGGTGTGGGTCGCCATGACGAGATCCTTCGAGAGTGAAAGTTAGAATCGTTGCGGACTAAAGCGCGACAAATCAATTGCAGGCGTGCGCTCGGCAATCAGATCCGCCACAAGACGTCCTGTAGCGGCTGATTGCGTCAAACCATAATGACCGTGACCGAAGGCATGAACAACGCGTCGTGATTTAGTCGAATAACCGATGACCGGTAACGAGTCGGGGATCGATGGACGAAAACCCATCCATGTTGTGCCGTCTTCAAATGCGGGAAGATCACGGAAGAAACGGCCCGCTTTTTGGTACATCGCTTTGGTGCGTTCGTGATTAGGCGGCAGGTTCAAGCCACCGAGTTCAACCGCGCCCCCGATCCGCAAGCCGATATCAAGTGGTGAAGACACAAAGCCGTGCCCCTGAAATGAAACAGGTCGATTGAGCAGCCGCGTCGCGCCAGGGAAGGTTATGTTGTAACCGCGCTCCGTATCGAGCGGAATGCGATCACCTACAGACGCCGCGAGATGTTTCGACCATGCGCCCGCAGCGACAACAACTGCGTCAACCTTGATAGCGTCACGGTCTTTCGCAAGCAGGCTGAGCGTGGGTTCTGTTTCGATTGACGTGATCTCAGCTTTGAGATGATCAACACCGCGCGCACGTGCCGCTTCATAAAGCGCAATCGTAATTGCGCGCGGATCAGACACATGCGCACTATCAGGAAAGAAGGCGGCGCCGACAAAGCGATCCGTAAGGCCTGGTTCCATTTGTCTGACTTCGGCCGCATCAAGAAGATGAACTACGACACCTGCTTTTTCTTGCAAAGCAAAGTGATGTTTCATCGTATTCATGAGGTTTTTGTCATCAAACAAAAACAAACAGCCGCGCCGATGGATCATGGACTCGATCCCGAGCTGACGTGAAAGTCTGTCCCATGACGGCATAGCGAGTGATTGAATGGCCGTCAGGGCTGTAATGGATTTTTCGATTTCACTGGGTCGCGAAGCGAGAATCAACCGTGTGAGCCAGGGCAAGATCGGTAAAAGATATTCTTTGCGGATTGTGAGGGGCCCCAACGGGTCCATCAGAAAACGCGGCACCTGACGCAACATTTTCGGAGATGCGATGGGCTCGATATCCGTATGCGCGATCATGCCCGCATTGCCGCGCGAAGTCCCCGCAGCCGGGCCTTCGCGATCAATCACAACGACGTCATGGCCTTCGTCGGCTAACGCATGAGCGGAAGCCAAGCCCACGATGCCTGCGCCGATGACGGCAATCTTCATCTGATCATCCCTTCGCCGCGATTAGATCGCAGGAAGCGCCGGACGTTTGGCCATTGCGTCTTTGACGATCTTTTCAATCCGCGAGCGCTCAGCGCCTGAGAGCGCGATACGCGGCGCACGGCAGCGATCATTCGAATTGATGGCGACCGCTTCGACGAGCTTGATGTTCTGCACAAGGCGCGCCGACACATCGAGGTCAAGAAGAGGACGGAACCAACGATAGATTTTGAGGGCTTCAGCCATGCGGCCCGCGAGAGCGAGTTTGTAGATCGCCACGGTTTCTTTCGGGAAGGCGACAACGAGACCAGCGACCCAACCATGCGCACCCATTGCGAGGCTTTCAAGCGCAAGATTATCAACGCCGGTGAACACGCGGAATTTGTCATCAACGAGATTGAAGAGTTCTGATACGCGGCGAATATCGTCGGAGCTTTCTTTCACCGCGACAAAGAGAGGATCCTGCGCGAGTTCGGCAATCATTTCAGGTGTGAGATTTACGCCATAAGCAACCGGATTGTTATAGATCATCACCGGTAAGCCGCCCGCTTTGGCAACGGCACGGAAATGCGCCATGGTTTCATGTGCTTCGGATTTATAGGGAACGCCGGGCAAGACCATCAGGCCATGCGCGCCGGCTTTCGCAGCGTCTTGCGCCTGCGCTTGCGCACGGCGTGTCGCGCCATCAACAACCGTCATCAAGACGGGGATCTTGCCATTGGCCACGCGCAAAGCGGTTTTCAAAACTTCGATTTTTTCTTCCGGATCGAGCGTCGAGGCTTCGCCCAACGAGCCGCAGACAATGATGCCGTCAACGCCCGCATCAAGCTGCAGTGCAAAACAGCGTTCCATTTCGGCGATGTCCAGCCGGTCGTCAGTTGTGAATTTTGTGGTGACAGCCGGGAAAACACCGTTCCAGAGCGCGTTTGACATGATTTCGTTTCCTTATTGAAAGCCGCGTGAGGGGCCTATAGCACCAGATCGGCGCTCTCTCCAAGCGGGCGCCACCCGCCCTGCACAGGGCTGAGAGAGGATTGTGATCCATGACCACCCCCCCCAACGAGACGCCGGACTGGCTGAACGTCCCTGGTACCCCTTCACGCCGGATCGCGGTCAGGCGTCGGGAAGGGCAGGGTACGCCGATACTCTGGGTCGGGGGGTTCCGGTCAGATATGATGTCGACAAAGGCCTTGGCACTGGATGGGCTCGCCGCGGGGCTTGGCCATCCTATGATCCGTTTCGATTATTCGGCGCATGGCGAAAGTCCCGGCCTCTTCGAAGAGATGACCCTCTCACATTGGCTCGCCGATACGCTTGCGGTTCTCGATACTCTCGGTGACGCGCGGCCGGTGATTGTCGGCTCATCGATGGGCGGATGGATTACGTTGCTCGCCATGCGTGAACGGCATCGGCTTGGTAAGCCTGATCCGAAAGGCCTTGTGTTGATCGCACCCGCGGTCGATTTCACCGAAGAGTTGATGTGGAAGGCGTTCTCCGACGATGTGAAAAATACGATCCTTGATAAGGGCGTCTATTATCAACCCTCAGCCTATGGCGAACCGTACCCGATCACAAAAAGCTTTATTGAAGACGGACGCAAACATTTGATGTTGGGCGCGCCGATCACCCCGCATGCGCCGGTGCATATTCTGCAAGGGGTGAAAGACCCCGACGTGCCGGTTACGCATATACAGCGTTTACTCAAACATATGCCGATGGCGGATGTAACCGTGTCTTATGTGCCGGACGGCGATCATCGTTTATCGCGGCCCGAGGATATTGCTCTTCTCGAACGCGCGGTAGAGCGGATGATTTAGACCTTTATCTCGCCATCGCTTGCGATGTGGATTCTTTTCCCGTGTAAGCTTCGCTGCGTTTCTTTATCAAGCGCAAACGCGGGGCAGGTCGGCCACTCCATTTCATGCGCGACGATGACGCCGAGCAATAAAATCGCATCGGGGTCCGGCATGATGAGGGCGGCGGGTGCTTTGCCGGCATGAATGAGTTCAAGCATCACAGCGGCAGCTGATGAGGAGCCGATCATTGCGGGAAG
>CANGSG010000062.1 GCA_947456435.1 Hyphomicrobiales bacterium | reverse complement strand
GACCTAAGATCCGGTCATTCTTGAAGCGCGACACGCCGCAAAATCTCTGGATCAAATGTCCGGAAAGCGGCCAACTTGTTTTCTCGAAAGACGTCGAAGCCAATCTCTTCGTCATTCCCGGATCAGGCCACCATATGCGCATGACGACCAATGCGCGTTTGACATCAATGTTTGATGACGGTGCTTATGAAGAGATCGCGCTTCCCGAAGTGCCGCTGGATCCATTGAAATTTCGGGATGAGAAAAAATATGTCGATCGCTTGCGGGATGCAAAAGCTAAGACATCCCTGATCGATGCCGTGAAGATCGGCTACGGTAAGGTTGAAACGGTGCCGTTGACGATTGGCGTGCAGGATTTCGATTTCATGGGCGGCTCACTGGGTATGGCTGCCGGTGAAGGTGTGATCAAGGGCATGGAAACGGCGATTGCTAAAAAAACGCCCTTCGTTCTGTTTGCCTCGTCCGGTGGTGCACGCATGCAAGAAGGCATGTTCTCGCTGATGCAGATGCCGCGCACGACCGTTGCGGTGCGCCGTCTGCGTGACGCACGCTTACCTTACATCGTTGTGCTCACAAATCCCACAACGGGGGGCGTTACAGCCTCGTATGCGATGTTGGGTGATGTGCATATCGCCGAGCCGGGTGCGCTTATCGGTTTTGCCGGTCCGCGCGTGATCGAACAAACCATCCGCGAAAAATTGCCGGAAGGATTCCAGCGCGCCGAGTTTTTGAAAGCGCATGGTATGGTCGATATGGTCGTGCATCGGCATGAGATGAAGGCGACGATCGCGCGTCTGTGCCGTATCCTGACGAAGAGCGACAAAAAAGCCGCCTGAGCGACGTCTCGACGAAACTTAACCGCCGCTTAAGCGCAAGCCGCTAATTGTCCCTTTTATGGGCATTCCGCTCGCTTGGGTTTAGAGACATTCATGGGTAATCGGCGCGGCACGGGCCAAGGACGGCACGAGCCCTTTTTCGAAGATGATAAACCAGCCGAGGCGCAAAACCCGCGTCGGCGCGGCGCGTCTTCGGCGCGCGTGCAGCCCGAGGAACCGGACGAAGAGCGGTATCCCCCAAAACGCCCTGCCCGCCGCAAAGACCAGCCTTCTGAAAGAGAACCGCGCGCTTCAAAGCCCCGCCGCTCTTTGATCGGGCGTTTGTTTTACTGGAGCGTTGTGCTTGGGCTTTGGGGCATCATCGCGCTCGGTGTTCTTATCGCCTATCACGCTTCGAAACTGCCGCCGATTGATCAATTGGCAGTTCCGAAACGGCCGCCGAATATCGCCATTCTCGGATCGGACGGAACACTGCTCGCCAATCGCGGTGAAACGGGCGGGCGTGAAGTCTCGCTGTCGGAATTACCGCCCTATCTGCCACAAGCCTTCATCGCGATTGAAGATCGACGATTCTATACCCATGCCGGCATTGATCCCATCGGCATTGGTCGTGCACTCTTGCGCAACATCATGCGTGCGGGCGGCGGCGTGCAAGGCGGCTCGACGCTGACGCAACAACTCGCCAAGAATCTTTTTCTAACCCAAGAGCGAACGGCATCACGTAAAATTCAGGAAGCGATTCTGGCGCTCTGGCTTGAACGCAATTATTCAAAAAACGAGATACTCGAACTCTATTTGAACCGCGTTTATTTCGGCTCTGGCGCATATGGTGTTGAAGGCGCCGCGCAAAAATATTTCGGTAAATCGGCGCGTGAAGTCACAATCGCGGAAGCGGCAATTCTGGGTGGCCTCGTGCAATCCCCCTCACGCCTTGCTCCCAATCGTAATCCCGATGCGGCTCATGCGCGTGCGGCGCTTGTGCTCGCCGCGATGCAGCGTGACGGCTTTATTTCTGACGCGCAAATGAAAGAGGCATTAGGCCGTCCAGCCGATGCGCAAAAATCAAAGACGGCCAATTCCGTTCTTTATGCCGCTGATCACGTGATTGATAAGCTCGACGATCTTATTGGCTCGATTGAAGGTGATCTCATCGTCACGACCACGCTCAATCCGATGATGCAAGCAGCGGCCGAAAAAGCTTTGACCGATGAGCTCACTGCCAAGGGACAGAAATTTGGCGTAAGCCAAGGCGCTCTTCTCGCGATGGATCCCGATGGCGCCATCCGCGCATTTGTTGGCGGACGAAATTATAGCGAGAGTCAGTTTGATCGTGTGACGAGCGCGCGTCGGCAACCGGGCTCCGCGTTCAAAGCCTTTGTCTATCTTGCAGCGCTTGAGAGAGGCCTGACGCCTGACACGCTGCGCGATGATGCTCCAATTAATATCAAAGGCTGGCAACCCGAAAATTATGCGAAAGAATATCGCGGACCCGTCACATTGACCGAAGCGCTTTCGCAATCTTTGAACACGGTTGCAGTGCGGCTTGGTCTTGAAGTTGGGCCAAAAACGATTGCCACCACCGCGCAACGGCTTGGCATTCGTTCAAAGCTTGATGCGAATGCGTCGATTGCCTTGGGAACATCAGCGGTAACACCGATCGAAATTATATCCGCCTATGCGAGCTTTGCTAATGGCGGCGTGAGTGTTGAGCCCTATGTGATCACGGAAGTGATAACGCGTAATGGCGATCTCCTTTACACACGTCCCGACGCCCTGCCGCATCAGGTCATCGACCCCAGCATTCTGGCTTCCTTCAACATCATGATGCGAGAAACACTCAAAAGCGGTACGGCGAAAAAAGCGGATTTGCCCGGTTGGGATGCAGCAGGAAAAACCGGAACCAGTCAGGATTTTCGTGATGCCTGGTTTATTGGCTATACCGGCGCGCTTGTGACGGGCGTATGGCTTGGCAATGATGATAACTCGCCAACGAAACATGTTGCAGGTGGTAGTCTACCTGTTGAAATTTGGTCGCGCTTCATGAAGCAGGCGCTTGCGAAAACAAAACCCGTTATATTACCCGCGAGCGATATGCCGCAATCGGATCTCTTCTCCGTGTTGGGCCGCGCGCTCTTTGGTGCGCAATCACAAACGAATACAACAACACAAAAAGGCCCGCTTATTCTTCAACCGCAGACGGACGCGCCCCAGTCGCAATAAACTAGCGATAACGATGAAGCGCCATACCATGGCGCTTTAACCACGCCTCGGCTTTCTCATAATCGGGATAAAGCGAAGCGACGATCGACCAAAAGCGTGATGAATGGTTGAGCTCTTTTAAATGCGCGACTTCATGTGCGGCGAGATAATCAAGAATTTCCGGTGGTGCTAAAATCAACCGCCAAGAAAAATTCAACCGCCCATCTGCAGAGCATGATCCCCAACGACTTTTTGTATCTTTGAGCGCAATGCGTCGCGCCGGGATCCCTAAGATCTTTGTATATCGCTCGACCGCTTGATCAAGCGCGATCCGGGCTTCCTTTTTTAAGAAATCACGGATGCGTCGTGCTGCATGATCATAAGAGCCGGCAACAACAAGAGCCGACGACAAGTCTTGCGCTTGTTCAATCCAGACCGTGCCCCGAATCTGTTCACGATGTATGATTTTATGATGCACGCCACGAAACGGAATCTCTGAGCCCGGGGTAATCGGAACATCATCATCAAATTTTGTAAGGCGTGCAGCGATCCACGCGCCATGTCGTTGGGCAAAATCGGCAGCTAGGTCAAAATCACTACGCAAAGGCATTGTGAGGGTCACAACGCGTGTGGCCGCCGAAATGCGAAGCGTAAATCGACGCGCTTTCGCCATGCGTTTGACGGCTACGCGAAAAGTCGCCTCGCCATGAACAATGTCGAGATGCGAAGGTAAGGGCTTACGCCGTGCGCGGGTGAAGAAGAGACTCATGCGACCACTATCGTGCCGCGAAGAGCGCGCGCTGTCACGCGCGCTCGTCTTTAAACCACAAGCTTCAACGACTTGTTGGATGATTTTTTAGCGTCATGCGCGCTGTTGGCCATAAAATCGGCGATACGCGGCGCTACATCGGCGCGGAAACGCGAGCCATTGAATACGCCGTAGTGACCGACTTTAGGCTGCAGCCAATGCACGCGGCGATGCTCCGGAATATTGACGCAAAGTTTATGCGCGGCCTGTGTCTGGCCGACACCGGAAATATCGTCATTCTCACCTTCGACCGTCATCAAGGCGCAGCGCTTTATAGCTGTGAGATCAACCGGTTTGTCGCGGTGCATCATCGTGCCCTTGGGCAACGCATGTTGCACAAACACCGTGTCAACCGTCTGGAGATAGAATTCGGCGGTTAAATCCATCACGGCCATGTATTCATCATAGAAGTCGCGATGTTTTTCCGCGGAGTCACCATCACCATGAACGAGATGCGAGAACATTTCGCCATGCGCTTCGATATGGCGATCAATATTCATCGCCATGAAGCCGGAGAGTTGCAAAAAGCCCGGATAGACATCGCGCATAAATCCGGAATTAGGCAGAGGTACTTTCACAATGCAGTGACGCTTGAACCATGCCGTACCGCGATCTTGCGCGAGCAAATTCACTTTTGTCGGGCTCTCACGTGTATCAATTGGGCCGCCCATTAAGGTCATCGACAAAGGCGTTGCCGGATCGCCTTCGGCTTCCATACGCGCAATCGCGGCGATCACAGGAACAGAAGGCTGACATACCGCCATCAAATGAAGATCTGGGCCCAAAAGGCGGATCATATCGATTACATAATCGATATAGTCATCGAGATCGAAGCGGCCGACACTCAAAGGCACAGTGCGCGCATCAACCCAATCCGTGATGTAAACATCATGCGTCGGTAGAAATGTTTCGACCGTGCCCCGCAACAAGGTTGCGTAGTGGCCCGACATCGGCGCGACCATCAAAATCTTTGGTTGGTTGAGCGGGCGCCCTGCGCTTTTTTTACGGAAATGCACAAGGTTACAAAAAGGCTTTGACCAAAGAACGTCTTCAACAACTTCAGTTTGAACACCATTGACGCTCACCGTTCCATAGCCGAATTCCGGCTTTCCGTAACGGCGGGTCGTGCGCTCAAACATCTCGCACGCGGCCGCAACGCTGCGACCGAGCGGCGAATGGCTCAGCGGATTGGCCGGATTTTTATAGAAGAGCTTGGTGGACCCAGCGAGCGCGCGAGCGGGCCCGAGCAGGGCATGAGTGGCCTCGTACCACATATAGAGCGGAAGCTTCATCAACTGACTGTCCCTCGACCAGCTTGAACTGGACCGTTTTATTGCAGTGCACAAACGGCACTTTAGTCCCAATCACTCCGATTGTGCAATGCTTCTAAGGTCATAGAGCCATCGAACCTCTTAAAACTCTGTGATGAGGGACTTTACTCCCCCATCTGCATCAGGGAACCGGCCTCACGAGCCCTTTCAAGCAAGATTCGGAAGGCAAAGATCGCAAGGGCAAAAAAGCCGAGATTGAGGGCTAAGGCTTCCGCCATCAGATCAAGCCGCAGCGTATGGTCAATTAAAAGCGCGCGGAGCCCCTCGAACACATAGGTCGGCGGGAGGCACCAGGCCACCGGCTGTAGCCAGACAGGCAAGACCGTGACCGGATAATAAACGGAGGTCAGCGGCAGAAGGACAAACATCACCGTCCAGGCCAGGCTTTCCGCACCCAGGCCATGGCGCATCACGAGGCCTGAAACCACGAGGCCCACCGCCCATCCGGTTAAAACCAGATTGGCAAAAAACAAAGCCGCACTGATGCCGAGGGCAAAATAATTAAACCCGAAAAACATCATCGCCATCACAGCCACAGGCCCTAAGCCAATCGCCAAGCGCACAAGACTCATGATGATGAGTGCCGCGATAAATTCAGAAGGACGCATCGGACTCATCAAGAGATTACCGATATTGCGCGCCCAAATTTCTTCAAGAAAAGAAACGGAAAATCCAAGCTGACTGCGAAATAAAACATCCCACAACAACATCGCGCCAATCAATGTCCCCGCAGCGAATGCTGCACGACCAGAAACACCCGCTACATAGACTTGAATGAAGCCCCATGTGAGCATTTGTACCGTTGGCCAATAAACAAGTTCCAGTAAACGCGGCCATGACGAGCGCAAAAGATAAGTATAACGCAAGATCAAAGCACCGACACGCGTGAAAGAAAAGCCTGCATCATGGTGATAAATCGTCTTACTCATGCCGCAGCTCCCTGCACAACAGGGGCGCGCGCCACATCGAGAAACACTTCTTCGAGTGAATGACGGCCGTATTTTTCAATAAGCGAATCGGGCGTTCCTTCATCAGCAATCGCACCCGCTTTCATGATGATCACGCGATCACAGAGACGTTCGACCTCGGCCATATTATGCGACGCCAATAAAATTGAAGCGCCGCGCTCGCGTCGATAGGTTTCAAGACGCGTGCGCACCCAATCCGCCGTATCCGGATCAAGCGATGCGGTGGGTTCATCAAGCAATAAAAGATCAGGCTCATTGATCAAGGATTTGGCGAGCGCAACGCGGGTCTTTTGACCCGCCGATAAAGCGCCCGCTTCACGATCAAGAAAATCTTCGAGATGGAGTTCACGCGCCAGATTGGCGATTCGGTCTTTGATGGACCGGACACCATAGAGCCGCCCGAAGACTTCGAGATTTTGGCGCACGGTCAGCCGATGCGGCATATCCACATAAGGGCTTTCAAAATTCATCCGGTGGAGAACCGCATAGCGGTCTTTGGCCATATCGACGCCGAAGACCTTCACACTCCCGGCGCTTGGCAGAACAAGCCCCATAATCATGCCGATGGTGGTGGTTTTGCCGGCGCCATTGCCGCCCAAGAGCCCCAATACTTCCCCAGGGGCGAGGTTGAAACTGATCCCGCGGACCGCCGGCACACCGCCATAGCGCTTCTCAAGCCGCTCAATTTCGATGGCGGGCGGGGTTTTTTCGGTCATTTAGAGGTTTCTTTCGGTCAGATTGCTGAGATTGCGGCCTTATAGCCGGTTCCTCGCCCCTCGTCGCGCCCATTGAGCGCCGTGCGCGCCAATCTGTCGCGCGGCAAGTGAACCAAAACGCCCGGCGCCACGTAACTTGGGCTAACCCCCATCAGGCGAAAGGCGCCCTCGATGAATGACGTTTCAAGTGCGAGCAAGCTAGCCGACCGGTCGCTTCTCATCGTCGACAGCGAGCGCAATTTTGTGAACCGCTTTTCCCGCGAAATGGAACAGCGCGGTTACCGCGTGGCTGTGGTCGAGAGCGCCAAAGAAGGCATCGAGGTTATCGAAGCGACGCCGCCCGCCTATGCGGTCGTCGATTTGAAGCTCGGCGATGGCAGCGGTCTCGATGTGATCTCGGCGCTTTCGAAAAAGCGGCCGGATGCGCGGGGGATCATTGTCACCGGTTACGGCAATATCGCCACGGCGGTTGCCGCGGTGAAATTGGGTGCCGCCGACTATCTGGCGAAACCTGCCGATGCCGAAGAAATTGACCGCGCGCTGCGCGCTGATGGTCCCTTGACCATGCCGCCGCCGGAAAATCCGATGTCACCGGATCGCGTGCGCTGGGAGCATATCCAGCGCGTTTATGAGCAGTGCAATCGCAATGTTTCGGAAACGGCACGCCGCCTCTCGATGCATCGCCGCACCCTGCAACGCATCCTCGCGAAACGCGCGCCGCGCTAAAGAGCGCTGCGCCTAGGCCGTTAAGCCAGCAGGTTCCGGCAAGCCGAGACTGCGACAGCAAGCCGTGACCGTATTTGCCAAGAGGCACGCGATTGTCATCGGGCCAACACCACCCGGAACGGGCGTAATGGCACCGGCGACCTTTGCTGCGCTTTCAAAATGCACGTCGCCAACAAGTTTGGCTTTGCCATCGCGTTCGATGCGATTGATACCGACATCGATCACGGTTGCGCCCGGCTTCACCCAGTCACCCGGAATCATTTCGGGCCGCCCCACAGCCGCCACAAGAATATCAGCGCGGCGGCAGACGCTTTGAAGATCGCGTGTGCGGCTGTGCGCAATGGTCACCGTACAACTGTCATTCAACAAGAGTTGCGCCATCGGTTTGCCGACAATATTCGACCGACCAACGATCACCGCATCAAGCCCTGCAAGAGAGCCATGATGATCACGCAGCATCATGAGACAGCCGAGCGGCGTGCACGGCACCATGCTTTTCTGCCCTGTGCCCAAAAGCCCGACATTCGAAATATGAAAGCCATCGACATCTTTTGCCGGTTCGATCGTATTGATCACGAGATCGGAATTGAGATGTTTCGGCAGCGGCAATTGCACGAGAATGCCGTGAACTTTCGGATCCTTGTTCAAACGCTGGATTAAAGCGAGGAGATCAGCCTCAGAGGTTGACGCGTCAAGCTTATGCTCGAAGGACGCCATGCCGACTTCGACCGTCTGCTGACCCTTATTGCGCACATACACCTGACTGGCGGGATCTTCGCCCACCAGAACGACGGCAAGACCGGGCGTTACGCCTTTAGCTTTCAGCGTGGCCACATGCTCTGCAACCGATACCCGGACTTTGGCCGCAAAGGCCTTCCCATCAATGATCTGCGCCGTCATGATCACGGTCTCCTGATTAATGATCCCATCTTTTTCATCTCTGTCGCAAAGGGGCCTGATTTTTTCTAGCCGGTTAGCGACCCTTGCGACGCCTTTTGCGCCGCCTTGCGGCCGTGGCATCCCCCTAGATTGCCGAAACCGGCCGGATCAGCTAGAAACAGTGCCGGTCACAAGCACCCGTAGCTCAGCTGGATAGAGTGCTGCCCTCCGAAGGCAGAGGTCACACGTTCGAATCGTGTCGGGTGCGCCATTTCCATAGAAAACCGCGAACATGTCCCGCAATCACCCCGCAGGGGTGAGAATAAATTTTTATAAAATTTCCAATATCTTGTTCCGGCCGTTGATTTAGAGCCGCGTTGGTGGTCCATCGCGGGTAAGACTCGCGACCCCGAAGAGCCAACCCGCCAAGACGGGGCGGCGCGACTGAGATGGGAATTTTGTAAGAATGTCGTCCTGGCCTACCGATGCCTTCCGCTTTGCGCTTGTGGGTAATCCCAATTGCGGAAAAACCGCGCTCTTCAACATGCTCACCGGCAAACGCCAAAAGGTGGCGAATTATCCGGGCGTGACGGTGGAGAGCAAGCGCGGCCGCCTGATTTCCCCATCAGGCCGCAAAATGGTCGCAGTTGATTTGCCGGGCACCTATAGTTTGCGCGGGCGTAGCCCCGATGAAGCGGTGACGCGGCGCGCGATCACGGGCGGAATGGAAGATGAACCGCGGCCGGATCTGATTATCTGCGTGGTTGATGCGACGAATTTGCGTTTAAGTTTGCGCTTGGCGCTTGAACTCAAAGCCACCGGCGCACCGGTGATGATTGCGCTCAATATGGTCGACATTGCGAAAGCGCGCGGCATCACCATCGATGTCGAAGGGCTCGCGCGCGATATCGGCCTTGCAATTGTTCCCACTGTTGCGGTTGAAAAATACGGCATCGAAATTTTGCTGAGATATATCGATCAGGCAGCCGAAGACGCGCGCGATTATGGGCAAGCGCAATGGCATGAGCAAAGTGCGGAAGAAGTGCGGGCCGCGCATCGCTTTGTTGATGAGAGCGTCAAGCGCAATGTGACAACGCCTATTCATGCGGATCGTTGGACGCGGCGTATCGACTCCGTTTTGCTGCACCCCTTCTGGGGTATTCCGGTTTTGCTGCTCGTATTGTTTCTGATTTTCCAGGCCGTGTTCAGCTGGTCGGCACCCGCTATGGACGCGATCAAAACGGGGTTTGAATTTTTAGGTGAAGTCGTCAAAACAAATTTGCCCGCAGGTATGTTGTCGAGCCTTCTCGCTGATGGTGTGATTGCCGGCGTTGGCAGTGTGATTATATTTTTACCGCAGATTCTTGTTCTTTTCTTCTTCATCGTTCTGCTTGAAGATTTTGGTTACATGGCGCGCGCGGCCTTTTTGATGGATCGCATCATTGGCGGCGTTGGTCTGCATGGCCGCTCATTCATTCCGCTTCTCTCCAGTTTTGCGTGCGCTATTCCCGGTGTTATGGCGACACGCGTCATTGATAATCGGCGGCAACGCTTTGCGACGATCATGATTGCGCCTTTGATGACGTGTTCCGCGCGTATTCCCGTTTACACATTGATAATCGGTGCGTTCATCCCCGATACGCATGTTTACGGCTTCATCAATATGCAAGGACTTGTGATGTTCGGCCTCTATGCGGCGGGCATCATCTCGGCCTTTCTTGTCGCATGGGTTTTCCGTGTGATTGTTTGGAGCGGCAAGAGTGAACCGTTTATTATGGAATTGCCGAGCTATAAGCGTCCGTCACTCCGCAGCGTCATCATTAATGTTCTCCAACGCGGTTTTGTGTTCTTACGCCGCGCAGGCACAACGATTCTCTCGATGATGGTGTTGATCTGGTTTTTGGCGAGTGTGCCGGGCGCACCGGAAGGGGCGACTGAACCGGCCATCAATTATTCGCTCGCCGGTATGATCGGTCATCTGCTGCAACCACTCCTCGCGCCGATTGGTTTTAATTGGCAAATTGCCGTGGCGCTTATTCCAGGAATGGCTGCGCGTGAAGTAGCGGTAGGCGCGCTCGCGACTGTCTATGCTATCGGTTCTGACGAAGGGGCGTTGTCCAATGTGATTGCATTGCATTGGCCGCTGGCGACCGGATTGTCTCTTCTCGCGTGGTACGTGTTCGCGCCGCAATGCGCGTCAACCCTCAGTGTGGTCAAGCGCGAAACCAATTCATGGCAATGGCCCCTGGCGATGTTTATATATCTCACGGCCCTTGCCTATCT
>CANGSG010000061.1 GCA_947456435.1 Hyphomicrobiales bacterium | reverse complement strand
GGCATCGATCGCTCCTATGTTTGCCGCTTGGTTGAAGGAAGCGAAGCTTCAGCACACTTGTCGTCTGTGCTTTCAAACGCTTGGGGTCTTGAGAATAATCACGTCGTCATCGCCGGCGGTGCCGGTGATAATGCGGCCGCCGCCGTTGGTATTGGGGCGGTAAAGGCCGGAGAAGGAATTTTATCGCTCGGTACGTCGGGTGTACTATTCGCTGTAACGGATCAGCTAAAAACAAAGCCAGACCGTGTTTTAAATGCCATGTGCCATGCATTACCGAACCGCTGGCATGTTATGGGTGTAACGCTTTCGGCAGCCTCGGCGCTTTCTTGGTTCGCATCTCTCATAGGCCGTGGGAATGGAGTGGGAAAACTCATTTCAGACGTAGAGAGCTTTGCGGCCGATCCGAAGCGCCGCGCCCATGCACCGATTTTTATTCCCTATCTAACCGGCGAGAGAACACCGCATAATGATCCTGAAGCGAATGGCATCTTCGCGGGCCTTCGGGCCGAGCATGATGCGGTTGCGATGGCCTATGCGGTGATGGAAGGCGTCGCGTTTTGCTTCGCTGATCACTTCGACATTTTATCTGATGCCAACATAAGTCTTGAAAGTTGCTTTGTTGTTGGTGGTGGCGCCCGCTCTGACTTCTGGGGTCAAATGATTGCGGATGTCATCAATTTTCCCCTTGATCTTCCCGAAGGCGCGGAGCTCGGCGGTGCCTTTGGGGCCGCGCGTTTGGCCATGCTGGCGTCAAACGCTGGAAGTGAAACCGAGATTTGCTTCAAGCCTAAAATCAAAACGCGTTTCATGCCTGATGCAACGCGACATGATTTCTATTTACCGCGATTGGCGCGCTTCCGAGGTCTTTACAAAGGCGAACACGCAGTTCGTTCGTAATTTTCGTTTTACGTAAAACGCAAAATCGCTCAATCAATTCAATGCAATATCAACTCGTAAATTGCTTGTTCACGGGTTTCAACTGCTCATAAGCGAGTTGATAGGCCTGATATCGCGTATGATGTCGTGCGCTCATCGCGATCCGTGGTTCAAAAACTTTATCAAAGATCACAAAGTCTTTTGTGGCCTCAGCAAGCGAGTTAAAAAGCCCAACGCATACACCCGCGATTAAGGCCGCGCCCAACACACCCGCATCGCTCATCGCTGTGCGTTGGAGTGTTTTGCCCAAGACATCACTGCGAATTTGACACCAGAGATCGGCGCGGGAACCGCCGCCTGAATGATGAATAATCTCGGCTGATCGCCCACCTGAGTCTTCAAGTCGCTCCAAGACAAGTCGCGCAGAATAAGCAACACCTTCAAGCACCGCACGCGCGAGTTCTGCAGGACCGGTCGCTGATGTGAGACCCATGAAAGAGCCTTTTGCTTCGGCGTCCCATAAAGGCGCGCGTTCGCCTTCAAGATGCGGTAGAAAGAGAGGCACGTGATGAAGATCAGCGCGTTCAGCAAGCGCAAAAAGATCGGCCACATCATGGCCCAATAATCTCGACACCCAATGCGCTGATGCGCCACCTGATTGCGTGGGGCCCGCATGAAGCGTGAGACCTTCACATTTCGCAAAAGCAATCACGCCGGGCGTTGGATTACGTTTGTTTGAAATGAGACCAAGAATTTCACTCGTTCCACTGAGATAAAGCCCCTGCCCTTCTTCGGAAATACCCGCGCCGTAAAGACCCGACCACGCATCCATGGCACTGGTGACAACAGGCACACCGGCACAAGGCAACCCATTTCGAACGCGACCCGCATGAGACGTAAATGGCGAAATGCGCGGTAAGCGTTCCTTTGATCCCGGAAGAAGCGCGATGAGTGGTTCGATCAAATCAAGGGATTGATCAAGAATACCGAAATGCGTCATCGGATCTGACACTACTTCGCCGGTGAGCGCGGCAATGCAATAATCTTTCGGCGCTAAAACATAGTGCGTGCGGGCCCATAAATCAGGTTCTATGCGCGCGATATACGCCATACGCGCAAGCATATGGCTTGCATCGACGGGCAGAGGCGCACCCCACCAATGAATTTTATCATCACTACAAATTTTTGAATCAAGAACCGTAGCGTCAACAGCACACCGTGTATCTTGCCAAGTCAGCGCTGGACGAAGCGCCTGATTATGATCACCAACAAAGACATGCGTGTTCACTTGCGAACAAAGGCCAATCGCTTTGATTGATACACCAGTACTAAGCTCTGTTAGGGCTTGAAGAACGAGATCCATCCACTGCGCAGGATCTTGTTCGGCATAGCCTGGCGCAGGGCGTGATGTCGCATAGGTTTTTCCGAATCGACGAAGCGCTTGCCCCTTCTCATTGAACAAAGCGGCCTTCACCGCCGTTGTTCCCACATCAATCCCAATCAACATGGCCCTGTCCTTGTCACTGCTTTGTGATTATGCTTTCTTCATGCCATTGACGCAAATGTTCAAGAAAATGGAGGAAACATGTCACGGAAATCTTTATTCGGATTGGGTTTGATCGCCGCCACCATGATGGGTGTTGCGGGCGCTCACGCGGCAGGCGAAAAAATCGCCATCGTCACCCCCTATCTCGCGCAACCGGGCACGCAATTCTATGTCGAAGCCTTCCAGGCCAAAGCGAAGGAATTCGGCTGGCAGGTGAATGTCGTTGACACGAAGGGTGATGTGGCTGCGGCGGTTGGTCGCATCGAAGACGCGGCCAATCAAAAAGTCTCTGCCATCGTGATCAATGTTGATCCGTCACAAGTGGCTGCCGGTCTCGAAGCCGCCAAAGCTGCCGGCGTTCCTGTCTTTGGTATGGACTCAGGTGCCACACCGCTTCTCGTGACGAATGTCACCAGCAATGGTTATGCAATGGCTGCGGATACCGCGTCATATGTTGCCAACCGCATTGGCGGTAAAGGCAATGTTGTGATGTTCGTATTCGATGCGTTTCCGCCCGTGCAACAACGCGGCGTGATCGCCGATACGATCTTCAAGAATAATCCGGATATCAAAGTGGTTGATCGCGTCACACCGGACGTGAAGGACGGCGGTATTGCTGATAGCCGCGCGAAGATGGAAGCGATCCTCGCTGCTAATCCGAAAAAGGGTTCGATTGCCGCTGTCTGGGCAGCATGGGATCAACCGGCTCTTGGTGCGTTGCAAGCGATTGAAGCCGCGGGCCGTGGCAATGAAGGTATTGTGATCACGGGCATTGATGCCAATCCGCAAGCGCGTGAAGCGATTGCCAAGGGCGGCAATTTCGAAGCCTCAATGGCGCAAGACTTTAAAGGCATCGGCGCAACCACTGCCGAAGCGGTGAAGCGCCATCTTGGTGGTGAAAAAATCAAGCAGAGCGTGATCTATGTGCCAACCACATTGATCACCTCGGCGAATGCCGGCAAGTAATCAACTAATTATGACCGATACAGCGAGGGTTGCCGTGGGCTTCGTAAAGCACAATGCAACCCTCGCTTCTTTTTTACTATTGATCTTATTTTTCTCGATCATGTTGCCCGAGACATTTCTCACCGGGCGTAATCTCTTCAACATCACCCAACAAATGAGCATGTTGATGGTCACCGCCTGCGCGATGACGATTGTCATGGCGATGGGTGATTATGATTTGAGCGTAGGCTCCATGGCGAGCCTTGTCGGCATTGTGGCCGCCATCATCTTTCGCGGCACCGGAAGTGAAAGTGCGAGCCTCTTTGCCGCTCTGGCGATCGGCGTGATCGGTGGCGCGCTTAATGGCTTTCTTGTGAGCTATCTCAATATTCTGCCCTTCGTGGCCACGCTCGGCTCCCTCACAATTTTCAGCGGTTGCGCTTTTCTGATTGCCGGCGGCAAAACGCTGTTCGGCACCGAGATCCCACCTCACTTCAGCGCTTTCGCACGAGGAAACGTGCCTCTGCTGAACACAGAGCAAATTATGCTCGCCATTCCTAATCTGACGATTGTTGCTGTTATCACGCTTTTGCTCGTCTGGTTTCTCTTGCAGAAGAAGATTTTTGGTCGCCACCTTTATGCGATTGGGGGCAATGCCGAAGCGGCCCTCTTGGCAGGTATTGATGTCCAACGCGTCAGATTAATCGCCTTTATGCTGTCGGGCCTCGGTGCGGCGCTTGCGGGCCTCATGTATATGAGCCGCGTGGCATCAGCCAATCCGACGCAAGGCGCGGGATTGATGCTTGACGCCATTGCCGCCGTCTTTATCGGCATGACCATGAATCGGCAGGGCGAGCCAAAAGTGCTCAACACCGTCATCGGTGTGTTGTTTCTGGGCGTCTTATCGAATGGACTGACACAACTAAGTGTTGACAGTTATATTCGTGATATTCTTGTTGGCGCTTTAATCATCATTGCGGTGTCCGCGAGCCGTCTTGAAAGACTATCACGTTGACAGGCTCACATGAATAATTCCGCAAGGCGTAATCATTCAACCTTGCGGGACAAGGCCTTATTGAACTTAAAGTATACGCCAGAAACGCAGACCCAAGAACGAAGGTGAGGATATAACATGACCGTGCTGATCACAGGCGCTAATCGCGGAATAGGCCTCGCCCTCGCCCATTTCGAATCGAGCCAAGGCAAAGAGGTGATTGCCACCACGCGCGGGGATATTCCGGCAGAGTCGACGGGCGTGAAATGGGAAAAGCTCGAAGTCACCGAGATTGCCTCGCATCGGGCACTGGCATCGCGTCTTGCAGGCCGCCCTCTCGCGCGGCTCATCTGCAATGCGGGCGTTCTCATGGATCGCAACCAGACGCTTGAAGACGGCTATGCGCCCGAGCTTTGGGCACAAACTTTTGCCGTGAATGTCACCGGCGTATTTCTAACCGTTCAAGCGCTTTTGCCCAATCTCCTTTTAGGCAAAGGCAAGATTGCAATTATCTCTTCGCAGATGGGGTCAACAACGCGCGCACCCGGCGGCTCCTATATTTATCGCGCCTCAAAAAGCGCGGCGCTCAATCTCGGACGCAATCTTGCATCCGACCTGCAGCCCAAAGGTATTCCTGTTGGAATTTATCATCCGGGCTGGGTTAAAACCGAGATGGGCGGTAGTGGCGCCGATATCAGCGTTGACGAGTCGGCAAAGGGACTCTCCGCGCGCTTCGATGCCCTCTCGCTCGAAACAACGGGTTGCTTTGAAACTTGGGATGGTCGGCCCTACCCCTTTTAATTCGTAGCCATCATCAATGGACAAGATGAGGACCATGAGTTTCGATAAGGTCGCTTTCATTCGGGGCATGCCAAAAGCCGAATTGCATTTGCATATCGAAGGCACGCTTGAGCCTGAGATGATGATGGATCTCGCAAAACGCAATCAGGTGCAACTTCCCTACGAAAACGTCGACGAGGTTAGAAAAGCCTATCAGTTTGGATCGTTACAAGATTTTCTTGATCTCTATTATGCCGGTATGTCGGTTCTAAAAACTGAGCGTGATTTTTTCGATCTGACCTATGCCTATCTCACGCGCATGCATCAAGAAAACACACGGCATGTTGAAATTTTCTTCGACCCTCAGGGGCACACAGAGCGCGGTATCGCCTTCGATACGGTTCTCGATGGCATCTCAGCGGCGCTCGAAAAGGCACAAAAAGAATTTGGAATCACATCGCGCGTGATCATGTGTTTTCTCCGGCATCTATCGGAAGACTCGGCCTTTGAAACATTGAACCACGCCTGCCGGTGCAAAAGCCGAATATTCGGGATTGGCCTTGATTCCTCGGAGAAAGGGAATCCGCCTTCAAAATTCTCGCGCGTTTATCGTGCCGCGCGCGAAGAAGGATTCGCTCCGGTTGCGCATGCAGGCGAAGAAGGGCCTTCGTCTTATGTCTGCGAAGCGCTTGATGATTTAAAGGTATTGCGCATTGATCACGGCAACCGCGCGCTTGAAGACCCGGCTTTGGTTAAACGCATCGCACAAGAAAAAATTCCACTCACTGTTTGCCCACTTTCCAACAAAAGACTTCAGGTCTGCCCTGATTTGACACAGCACCCTTTGCGAAAAATGCTTGATGCCGAATTAATCGTCACTATTAATTCCGATGACCCCTCCTATTTCGGAGGCTATCTCACAGATAATTTTCTGGCTATTGCCGATGCGCTCGCACTTGATCGTAAAGCTCTTGAGACGCTTGGGCGCAATGCATTTGTAGCGAGTTTTTTATCTGACCGGGATAAACAGAAGGCACTTGATGAGTTCAACGCCTTTACGAGCCGATTTTGAGGATCCGCGATTAGCGAAGCAATCCAAAAAATTGCATAATTCGTAATGTTTCCGTTGCCATTTGTAGGAGTGATGTCCGTGGATCTATGTTTCAGGCTTATTCGTTTCTTTTCAATTATTGCGATTTTTACGTTTGTTCCACCAGCTTGGGCGCTCGATGATGGATGGTATGATGCCAAATCATCAACGGGGCCATGCGCGGATGCCATGATGCGTTCGACGATCGCCGTTGATCAGGGTATGCCCGTATCTCTCACATTTACCAGCGAAGCATTTTCTTTTCCTAACCCCGTCAAGCCAACGAAAGCAGCAAAGACGACAAAGATAATAGGCGGTGGCGAACAGTTTGAAGTTTCCATTTCAGAACCATCAAAAAACAATCTGACAATTAAGTTGATTGGGAGCAGTTGTAGCGGTGCTCAAATCATTTACCAGTCAAAATGATCTCTTGTAATGCAAGGCAATCAGTTCAAAACAAGATTGGACCCTTCCAAGACTCGTAAGCCCATTTAATCTAACCCACCACATACTGCGACATTAAGAGTGCGAAGATGATCACCTTTCAGGTTGTCGCCGCGCCCAGCCGCTTCTATAGATTTCCCTCCCCGTTTTTGATGAGGCCATCATGATCTCTGCCTTTTTTGCTCGTTTTGTTGCCTTGATCGGTTCGATCATGATCCTTTGGCGCCGCGCCACAACGCCCGCCCCCGCACAGGCTGTCGGTCAGGCACCCAATATTCCCGCGCCGCGCCCACAAGGTGCGCTTCCCACGCTCAAAATGCCGACCGCGAAAGGTTGGGAGCCCGGTCATCTTCCACAGGTCGCGCCGGGGCTCAAAGTGAATGCCTTCGCCGCAGGACTCAAACATCCCCGGTGGATTGAGGTTCTGCCGAATGGCGATGTCGCTGTCGCCGAAGCCCTTTTTGTTCCGGGCGGCATTTCATCTGTTTTCGATTACGCGATGCAAAGCACGATGCGCCGCGCAGCCGCCATTGGTGACAGCCCCAACCGCATTACTTTGTTGCGCGACCGGAATCGCGATGGTGTTGCGGAAGAGCGCTTCACATTTCTTGATCAACAAAATCAGCCTTTTGGCATGGCGCTGCATGATAATATTTTCTATGTCGGCAATACCGATGCGCTGATGGCATTTGAATATCAGCCCGATGCGACAAAGCTCACAGGCCCTGGTCGCAAACTGGCAAGCTACAAACCGGGTGGCCATTGGACGAGAAGTCTGATTTTGAGTCCTGATCGGAGCAAGATCTATGTTGGCGTTGGCTCGCTCTCGAATATCGCCGAACAGGGTATGGAAGTAGAAGAAGGCCGCGCCTGTATTTATGAGGTTGATCTCAAAACAAATGAGTCACGCATTTTTGCGAGCGGCTTGCGTAATCCCGTGGGCGTCGCGTGGGAACCCACTACAAAGTCACTTTGGACGGTCGTCAATGAGCGCGACGGAATTGGTGATGAAACACCACCTGATTATCTGACGGAAGTTAAAGACGGTAGCTTCTACGGATGGCCCTATTGCTACTGGGGTCAAACGGTTGATGAACGCGTGCCGCAAGATCCATCATTGGTTGCAAAAGCGGTGCGTCCAGATTTTGCCTTGGGTGGTCACACAGCGTCGCTTGGTCTTTGCTGGTTGCCGGAAGGCACATTGCCCGGCTTTGGTGAGGGCATGGTCATTGGTCAACATGGGTCATGGAATCGTAGCACACTGTCAGGTTATCGCGTTGTCTTTGTGCCATTCAGCAAAGGTAAACCATCAGGCCGGCCGCGCGACATTCTCTGGGGTTTCTTGTCGCCGGATGAGCGCTATTCTTATGGACGTCCTGTGGGCGTGTCACTCGCGCCAGGTGGCGGCATTCTCGTTGCAGATGATGTCGGCGATGTGATCTGGCGCGTCGTGCCAGAATAAGAACCGCACAACCTCACGATAACATTGAGCCCCCAATGTTGATCACAAGACGATTGCTGATGCTTGCCGGAAGCGCCTTTGCGCTTCTGGCATCAATCGACACCGCGCGCGCCGAAGAAACGATCCGGATCGCTTCGCTCGCTTCGGGCACTGTGGCGTGGGAGATCGACACGATCCTTCATCATGGGCTCGACCGTAAATATGGATTTTCTTTGTCCGTTGTTCCCGTCGCCGGAAAGCAAAGCGCTGATGTGATGTTGGCTGGTGGTGCGACCGATGTGATCGTAACCGATTGGATATGGGTTTCACGCCAACGCCACCAAGGCGCTGACTATACATTCATCCCCTATTCGAAGCAGATCGGTTCCGTATTGGTAAAATCAGAGTCACCGCTCAAATCTCTAAGCGACCTCAAAGGAAGGAAGATTGGAATTGCGGGAGGCCCAACCGACAAAAGCTGGGTCTTGATCCGCGCCTTTGCCAAAAAGACTCTTGCGCTTGATTTGGCGAAAGATGCCGAACCCGTCTTCGCCGCTCCCCCGCTTCTGAGTGAAGAGTTGGAGCGCGGGGGGATCGACGCGCTGATCACATTTTGGCAATTCGCCGCGCCGCTGAAAGCCAAAGGCGCGCGCGAGATCATAACGCTTGCGGATACGTCAAAAGCACTGGGCCTTGATCCAGAAACTCCTTTGTTGGGTTATGTTTTTTCAGAACACTGGGCCAACATACATCCGGGTATCGTCACAAAACTTGCTAACGCGTCACGTGATGCGAAGATCATTCTTGCTTCCGATAATGCCGAATGGGATCGATTACGCCCGCTCATGAAGGTGCAGGCAGATCAGGATTTCGAAGCGTTGAAAGCCGGATTTCGCGCCGGTATTCCTCAATCGAACGCGGTTGATCTTGAAGCGGCACAGCGTCTTTATGCCGTACTTGCTGAAGGGGGCGGTAGCGACCTCACGGACGCGCAAGCAACACTTGCTGCAGGCACATTCGCCCGCTTTTAACCTCTGTTCGGTTACTCGATCTTCCGTTACTTTATGATGATGCGTCGCTCAGTCTTCCTCCCGCTCCTTTCTAGTCTTGCCCTGATTCTGATATGGTCAGGCCTCGCTTATGTTTTGCAAAGTCGCTATCTACCATCACCTGCTGATGTCGCCTCCGCTTTCCTCGGTGAACTGACATCCGGTGCGTTACTCTTTCATATCGGCGCGACATGTCTGCGCGTAATGGGTGCATTTTGTATTGCGATTATCTGTGGCACCGCGATTGGTTTTGCTTTGGGGCGCTCACCCAAAGCCAATCTTATATTTGATCCTTGGCTGATCTTCGCGCTTAATCTTCCTGCGCTCGTGATTATCGTTTTTTGCTATCTCTGGCTGGGACTCACCGAAACGGCGGCGATCATTGCGGTGGCACTCAATAAAATCCCAAACACGGCCGTCACCATGCGCGAGGGCGCACGGGCGCTTGATCCCGCGCTCGATGAAGTTGCAACGGTCTTCGGTTATAGCGGTTGGAGCAAATTCAATCATTTCATATTGCCGCAGCTTGAACCTTTTCTCGCGTCAGCCATTCGCAATGGTCTGGCTTTAATTTGGAAAATTGTTCTCGTTGTTGAATTGATCGGACGAAGCAATGGCGTGGGCTTTCAAATCAATTTCTTTTTTGCCCAATTCGATCTCGCGCGTATCATTGTCTATACGCTGAGCTTAATGGTGATCGTGGGCTTGATTGAAGCGCTGGTCATCAAGCCCTGGGAAAATCACGCGCGCGCGTGGCGGGGGGATTCGTGATGAACTTCACCTTCGCCGCAAAATCATTTGGCCCTCAAAAGATACTCTCGCCGATAAGCCTCACCCTCAAAAAGGGCAAGATCACGGCGCTTATGGGGCCTTCAGGCTCCGGCAAAACCACACTCCTGCGCCTCATCGCGGGTCTTGATCATGACGACACCCAAACGCCGAAAAAGCATTTGAAGATTGGCATGATGTTTCAAGAGCCCCGCCTGTTGCCTTGGAAGACAGTGCTCGAAAACATTGAAATTACCGGACCTGAGCGCGGCCTCTTGAAGGATTTGGATTTAGAGAATGCCGGTGCTCTCTATCCGCGGCAACTCTCTCTCGGTATGGCGAAGCGCGTGGCCTTTGCCCGTGCTCTTGCTCGTTCGCCCGACCTGTTACTTCTTGATGAGCCCTTCACATCGCTTGATGACTCACGCGCTGCGCTTATGCGTTCTTTAATCATCGCGATAAAAGACAGACTGAATATTCCGGTGCTCATCACGACACATGATCGGGCGGATGCGTCGGCGCTTGAAGCAGACATCGTCACGCTACAAGGTAGACCGGCAACCCTTCATCGGATTGATCACAGTTCTTAAAGACGCTGAAGAAGAAGAGATTTTCTCAAAAGACGGTGTGATCACCGCGCTCATGGATGATTTCATCAGCGACCAAACGATCATAGTGATCAAACAACGTTTCGCGACCCGTTGAAGGGGTCAGCGCGGCATCGTAAAGGCCTGTTGCCGGATTAAGAACAAGCATGGATTCAGTGGCGTAATAATAGCCAATGCGCGCAAGTTCAGCCTTGCCAGCAATTCGCGCATTAAAACGGCCGATGAAGGACAAAGCCCCAACGATAAAGCGCATAAAGCCGAGCGGAACCTCTTTGAACTTCGGTGCAAGGTTTAGACGCGAGAAGAGATAATCACCTTGCT